>JAHECQ010000304.1 GCA_024641625.1 Acidimicrobiales bacterium
CCCGACTACCCCGAACGCATCCTGCAGGGTCCGTACTGGTCGCTCCGACTCGACGGTCACCGACTCGACCAGAAGCTCGCCGCTCTTGCCTGTCATGCGAGCCAGGTCGGTCCGACCCGTGAGGTGCTGGGTCCTGATGGCTTCGCCTCGATGGCGGCCACCGAGGCCTACCGGCCGGCCAACCGGGCCGCTCACCTGCTCAGCAACCCGACCTTCGGGCGCGCTGCGGCCTGATCACGAGATCTCCGAACACCAAACCAACAAAGGAGCAATCCAATGGAAACCAACAACACCACCGACAAGACCTTGATCTTCCTCTCCCGAGGGATCGACGACGAGCGGGCCACCGTTGCCTGGACCCTTGCCAACGCTGGGGTCGCCAGCGGTCAGGATGTCACCGTCTTCGCCGTCAGCGCCGGCGTCGATGTCCTGCGCAAGGGGGCGGCCGATGTCGTGCAGATGAACCCCCACGATCCCTCGATGAAGGAGCTGATCGGCAAGTTCATGGCCGCTGGCGGCACCGTGTGGGCATGCCCTCCGTGCTCGTCGCTGCGCGGCTACAGCGAGGACAACTACATCGACGGCGTCAAGATCACCGGCGCCGGCCCGGTGTTCGATCTCATCAAACAGGGAGCCGGCACCATCTGCCTCTGAACCTCAGCCAGCGAGCGACATCCGATGCCGCCGGTCGTCCCCTCCACAGGACGCGCCGGCGGCATCGGCGCGTGAGGGGGTTCGACGCGGTCGGGGTCTACGGACACTGACCGGGCCGACGGCGACTGTCCGCCAAGCCGCAATGTACTCCGGCATGGCTCGAACCTGCCGGCGAGCGATGTCGAATCGATCCGAGTAGCGAGCCGACCGTTTCGAGATCTGCGAGGCTGGGTGATGACCAACGTTTCCACCGTCCGTGTGACGTGTACCCATGACTGCCCGGATGCGTGTTCGACGCTGGTCGACGTCGAGGACGGTCAGGCCGTTTCGATTCGTGCCGATGAACGCCACCCCGTGACCGGCCGACATCTTTGCTCCAAGGTCGATCGTTACCTCGAGCGGGTCTATGACCCCAAGCGACTCACGACGCCCTTGCGTCGAATCGGGCCGAAGGGCGTCGGAGCCTTCGAGGCGATCACGTGGGACGAGGCGCTCGACGAGATTGTCGGCCAATGGCGGCAGATCATTGCCGAGTCGGGTCCCGAGGCGGTGCTGCCTTTCTCGTATCTGGGCAGTATGGGGGCGCTCTCGGCCTTCGGTCCAACGTTCGCCTTGTTCAATCGCCTGGGTGCCAGCCAATTGCAGCGTTCGATCTGCGGCGGTCAGGCGCTTGCCATCAACGCCGCGATGGGCGCGGTGCAGGCCGATCCCGAATTGATTCCCCACGCCGAGTTGATCATCTGTTGGGGGATCGACGTGGTCTCGACCTCGATCCACGGGTGGGATCTGATCCGCAAGGCTCGCAAGAACGGTGCGCGTCTCGTGGTCGTCGACCCGTACCGGTCGCCGACGGCCAAACGGGCCGACGATCATCTTGCCCTGCGGCCGGGGACCGATGGGGCACTGGCGCTCGGAGTCGCCAACGTGATGATCGATGAAGGTCTCATCGACCAGGCCTATGTCGAGGAGTGCACGAGCGGATTCGCCGACTTCGCCGCCGAGGTTGCGACCTGGCCGCCCGACCGGGTCGCAGACGTGACGGGGCTTGTCGCCGAGCGGATCATCGACCTGGCTCGGAGCTACGCGACCGCGTCACCGGCGGCGATTCGCTTCGGCGTCGGCATGCAGAGAGCAGCCGGCGCCGGGATGGCGGTTCGAGCCATCCAATGTCTTCCGGCCCTGGCGGGTCACTGGCGCAAACTGGGTGGAGGCATCGTCAACGCTCGCACGATGCCGATGTTGGGGTTCGAGAAGATGTGGGGCCCGGGTCCGGGGACCAGTCGTTCGTTCAACATGATCCAGCTGGGTCAAGCCCTCACCGACCCCGATCTCGACCCGAAGGTACGGGCGCTGTTCGTCTGGAACTCGAACCCGGCCGTCATCAGCGGCGACCAGAATCGAGTGATCGAAGGACTCGAGCGGGAGGATCTGTTCACCGTGGTGCACGACCTGTTCGTCACCGACACGGCCCGATACGCCGACATCGTGTTGCCTGCGCCGTCGATGATCGAGCACGACGAGCTCGTCGGCTCGTGGGGATTCAACTACGTCTCGGTCAACCGGGCCGCCATCGAGCCTTTGGGCGACTCCAAGCCCAACAGCGAGGTCGCCCGTTTGTTGGCCCACAAGATGGGTTTCGACGACCCGGTCTTTTCCATGTCGGACGACGAGCTGATCCGGTACTGCCTCGACGGGTCGGCAGCCGAAACTGCCGGTGCATCAGTGGAACGGCTGGAGACCGAGGGCTTCGTGCGGGTCGAGCATCCCGGGGGGGAGCTTCCGTTCGCCCGGGGCGGTTTCGGGGGGTCCGACGACGGCCGGTTCGAGTTCAGCTCCGGTCGATTCGACGCAGCGTTCGGACTTGGCAGGCTTCCGAGATTCATCGAGCCGGCAGAGAGTCCGGAGTCGCAACCGGATCTGGCGATGCGGTACCCCTTGCGACTGCTCACGCTGAAGCGGCCCCACAGCATCAACTCGTCCTATGGCGACCTGCCGGTGCTGAGAGGGGCGGAACCTGAGCTCCTCATCGAGATTCATCCCACCGACGCCGCCCACCGAGGGGTGGTCGATGGCGACCGTGTCGCCGCCGGCAACGATCGTGGCCGCGTCGAAGGTCGAGCGAGGCTCACCGATGCCGTGACGCCGGGCGTCGTCGCGGTGCCGTTCGGCCGGTGGCTCGATGGGGGACAGGGCGCCAACGCGTTGACCAGCGACCGGCTGGGAGACATCGGTGGCGGGCCCACGTTCTGCGACGTCCTGGTCGAAGTCGCGCCGCTCAGATGATGCGACCGGTTGAGCCGATGGCCACCAGTGGCCGCTTGCCGGCTCGTTCGGTCGTGGGACGACGGGTGGTCTGACCGGTCACCGACGCTTCTGACCTTGCGGCCGTCAGTTTCGACATCGTTCGGGAAAAGGCGCAAAGCCGCCCCCCGCCGGCATCGATGTCGAGTCGAGTGCGGCCGAGGGCGGCTTGGCGTCGTGCAGGTCGAAGGCTGCATCGACCACTTCGATCAGAAGCGGTCGAGCTCCATCACCTTTGTCCAAGCGGCGACGAAGTCATTCGTGAACTTCGCACCGGCATCATCGGCTGCGTAGACATCAGCAATCGCACGCAGGATCGAGTTCGAGCCGAAGGCGAGGTCGTTTCGGGTGCCCGTCCACTTGAGGTCGCCAGATGCACGGTCCTTGCCCTCGAAGACATCCTCGGCACCCGAAGCTGCCGACCATTCGGTATTGATGTCCATCAAGTTGACGAAGAAATCGTTGCTCAGCGTGCCGACGCGATCGGTGAGGACGCCGTGATTGTCGGTGGAAACACCGAGCACACGGAGGCCACCAACGAGCACGGCCATCTCCGGCGCACTGAGGCTGAGGAGTTGCGCACGGTCGACGAGCAGATGCTCTGCGACATGGCTACGACCCTTGCCCAGGTAGTTGCGGAAACCGTCGGACTTCGGCTCGAGCCAAGAGAATGACTCGACGTCGGTCTGTTCCTGGCTGGCATCTCCGCGTCCCGTGCTTACCGGAACCCTGACATCGTGACCCGCTGCCTTGGCAGCAGCTTCGACGGCGGCGGCGCCACCCAGGACGATCAAGTCGGCCATCGAGACCGAGATACCCGAGCTCGATTGCACGCCTTCGAGCGCCGTGAGGACACGACGCAGATCGGCCGGATTGTTGGCCTCCCATTCGTTCTGCGGGGCAAGGCGAATGCGAGCGCCGTTGGCGCCACCTCGCTTGTCGGACTGACGGAACGTCGATGCCGATGCCCAAGCGACGCTCACCAGGTCGGTGATGCTGACTCCGCTGGACAGGACTGCAGCCTTGAGGCTGTCGATGTCAGCGTCGCTCAGCGTCGTGCCGGCGGGGATTGGGTCCTGCCAAAGCAGCTCCTCGCTGGGAACCTCGGGGCCGAGATACCGAACGGCCGGGCCCATGTCGCGATGGGTCAGCTTGTACCAGGCACGAGCGAATGCGTCAGCCAGCTGATCGGGGTTGTCACGAAAGCGCTGTGAGATCTCGCGGTACGTCGGATCCATCTTCATCGCCATGTCGGCGGTGCTCATCATGGGAGCGTGCGTGATCGATGGGTCGTGAGCGTCCGGCACCGTGCCGGCGAGCGCCGGGCAGGTCCACTGTTTGTGGCCCGCGGGGCTCTCGGTGAGCTCCCAGTCGTAGTCCATGAGGGTCTCGAGGTAGGCGTTGTCCCACTGAGTCGGCGTTGCCGTCCACGCCCCTTCGAAGCCACTGGTCGTGGTGTGAACACCCTTGCCCGAGCCGAAGGCGTTCTTCCAGCCGAGGAGCTGCTGCTCCATGGGTGCACCTTCTGGCTCTGGGCCCATGAGGGCCTCGTCGCCCGCTCCGTGCATTTTGCCGAAGGCGTGTCCGCCGACGACCAGAGCAACGGTCTCTTCGTCGTTCATCGCCATACGACGGAAGGTCTCGCGGATGTCGCGGCCGGAAGCGACCGGATCCGGGTTGCCATTGGGGCCTTCCGGGTTGACGTAGATGAGGCCCATCTGCACGGCGCCGAGAGGATCAGCGAGCTCACGGTCACCGCTGTAGCGCTGATCGTCGAGCCAGACAGTTTCGGGACCCCAGTAGATGTCTTCTTCCGGAGCCCACACGTCCTCGCGGCCACCGGCGAAGCCGAAGGTCTTGAAACCCATCGACTCGAGGGCAACATTGCCGGTGAGAATCATGAGGTCTGCCCATGAGAGCTTGCGGCCGTACTTCTTCTTGATCGGCTCGAGGAGTGCGCGAGCCTTGTCGAGGTTGCCGTTGTCGGGCCAGCTGTTCAGCGGGGCGAATCGCTGGGTGCCGGTTGCGCCGCCGCCCCGCCCGTCGTGGGTGCGGTAGGTGCCGGCGGAGTGCCAGGCCATACGGATGAAGAACGGCCCGTA
>JAHECQ010000305.1 GCA_024641625.1 Acidimicrobiales bacterium
TGACCCGAGCGGCTGCTCGATCAGCCCAGCTGAGGACGGACGTCCTCGGCGAAGCGGTGAATGGCCTCCAAGCGAGCCTCGACGCCGCCCCGTTGGAGGAAGAAGACGGCCATGTGGCTCAGACCGATGGCAGCGTACTCGCCGAGTTGGTCGACGATCCGGTCGGTCGAGCCGCTGATCGTACCCTCGACCTCGGCGTCGAACAGCACCCGGTGGAGCATGGTGCGCTCGACTTCGGCGGGATCGCGGTCGATGATCTCGCACTCGGCTGCCACCGCGTCGAAGTACCCGGCCAATTCCTGCGGTGGGGTGAAGGCGGCGTGAAATGCGTCGCCGTAGCGAGCGGCCCGGCGGAAGGCGGGCTTGGTGTGGCCTCCCACCCAGACGGGTATGCGACCATGAACCGGCTTCGGTGAGAATCCGATCGGTCCGAACCGGTCGAAGGTGCCCGAATGGGTGATCCGCTCCTGTGCCCACAGCTTCTCGAAGACCTCGAGGAACTCGTCGGCCCGCTTTCCCCGTTCGTCCCAGGGCATCCCGATGGCCTCGAACTCCTCCCTCATCCAGCCGACCCCCACGCCGAGAATCGCTCGACCTCCGGACAGGACGTCGAGGGTCGCCCAGGCCTTGGCCTGTTGAATGGCGGGTCGGTAGCCGATGATCAATACCGTGGTGCCCAGCCGCACTCGTTCGGTGGCGGCGGCGGCGAAGGTCAGCGAGCCGATGCAGTCGAGCCAGGCGCTCCCCGGAGACGGGAATCCGGAGTTCCCACCGTAGGGGTACTGCGACGAGATGCTCTCGACGTCGGGCCAGGCGATGTGGTCGCTGGACCACACCGACTCGTACCCCAACGACTCGGCGGCCCGGCAGTAGGCCAGAAACGGCTCTCGCTGCGCCATCCCGCCGGCGTCGGGCAAGTGAACTCCGAATTCCATGTGAGCTTCTCCTGGTGATCAGGTCGGTTGGTTTGCCGCGCGAGGTGGTTCTGTCACCATCCGACCGCCTCCATCTTGCGGAAGGCGTCGACCCCGCAACGCACCGTACCGTTGTCGCAGATCTCGATGGCGGTGGGATGGGCGAACTCATAGCCGGTGGCGTTGGCTTCCTCGCTGACGAGTTCGATGCGGTGTCCAATCAGCTCGAGCGCTTCGACGACTGCACCGTCGATCCGGTCGTCGACCCGGGTGACCCGGCTCGAGGAATCGGTGCGGGCGACCGAACACGCGGGCTGCATGGTCATGCCGTGGTCGATGATGTTGGACAAGATCTGTACGACGGCGCCGATGATGTGACGCCCGCCTGGGGCACCGACCGCCAGGTAGGGCTTCCCGTCTCGCAACGCCAGGACCGGGCCCATGTTGACAACCGGTCGCTTCCCGGAGGCAATGGAGTTGGCCGCGCCGGGCGCGGCAGTGAACCAGTTCATGCCGGCGTTGAAGAGCACCCCGGTCTCGGTCAGGAACTTGGCTCCGAATGCGTGGGCCGCGGTGTGTGTGCACGACACCAGCATGCGATCCTCGTCGACGGCACAGAAATGGGTGGTGCCCGAGCCGGGAGCGCTTGCCGGAGCCATCTGGGCGAACTGTTTCGGGGCGAGGGGCCCGGCGGGGTCGAACGGCCACGGGTTGTTGACCGCTTCGAAGGCGAAGTGTGACCACGGTTCGGCGTCGCCGGGAGTCTCCATGGAGGCTCGGCCGGGAACGATGCGCCTCGCCGTCTCCTCGGCGTAGCCTTCCGAGAGCAGCCCGGCGATCGGCACGGGCTCGAAGTCGGGGTCGCCGTGGTGGTAGTAGCGGTCGGCGAACGCGTGACGTGATGCCTCGATGAGGGTGTGCAACGCGGTGGCACTGTTGTGACCCATCGAGCGAAGATCGAACCGGCCGAGCGAGTTGAGGATCTGGAGCTCGGTCCAGTGGCCGCCCGGAGCCGTCGGTACGACGATGTCGATGCCGCGGTACCGGCGCGTCAAGCCCTCGGTCGTGGACACCTGGTAGTCGGCCAAGTCGGACCGGGTCATGATGCCGCCGCCCCGGGTGATGTCGGCGATCATCGATTCGGCGATCTCGCCTCGGTAGAACGACTCTCCTGCGTCCTTGGCGATCTGCCGCAGCGTGTCGGCCAGCGCCCGCTGCTTGATCTTCGTGTTCGGGTCGGCTGCCGGGACCCGGCCGTTGTCGGTGAAGGTGGCGAGCGCTCGGGGGTGCCGCTGCAGGAAGGGAAGGTAGGCCGCCGCGAGCCAGCAGTAGTAGTAGTCGGCGTCGAACCCCTCCTCGGCGCAGGCGATCGCCGGTTCCATCACCCGGGCGAGGGGCAACCGTCCGAATCGACGATGGGCCGCGACCAGCGCCGCCACCAGACCGGGCACCGCTGCTGCGCGCTCACCGCAGGAGTTCTCGTCGTCCTTGACCGCGAACACGGTGAGGCTCATCTTGCGCGTGTCGCCATCGACCACGTCGAACATGTCGGGCGTTGCCGCAGCCGGCGCCACGGGTGGGAACTCGAACACGACGGGCTTGCCGCTCTTCGGATCCCACACGAGGAAGAAGCCGGCGGCGCCCAGGCATGTCTCCATCGGCTCCATGACCGCGGCCATGAAGCCGACACACACTGCGGCATCAACGGCCGAGCCACCCTCTTGCAGGCAGGCCAGGCCCGCCTCGGCCTGTGCCCGCCTGGTGGCGGCTACGGCGCCACGCGTCGCCACCACCTCGTCACGATCCGTCCGCTGCGTGCTACGCAACATCATGACTCGGCCCCTTGACTCGATCCCATCGTGTCTCCCCGTTGTCACGGCCTTCTCGGTCGCCTCGGTGAGCCTAGGCGCACCCTTGGGGTGGCCGAAAGGCAATTGGTCGCTCCTGGCCATCGGTCCGTTCCGCCGACGTGCACTAGCATCGCCGCAACAGCTCATCATCTCGAGGGGGAACGATGGCATATGACCTGATTGTTCGAAACGGAATCGTCGTGGACGGCTCCGGGCTGTCGCGTTATCGCGCCGATGTCGGCGTGGTCGGCGGCTACATCGCCAAGATCGGTCGGATCACCGACAAGGGCGCCGAGGAGATCGATGCCGAGGGCCACGTCGTCACTCCCGGCTTCATCGACGGCCACACGCACATGGACGCCCAGATCAACTGGGATCCGCTCGGTACGTCATCGTGCTGGCATGGCGTCACGTCGGTGGTGATGGGCAACTGTGGATTCACCCTGGCCCCCGCCCGGGCGAATGAGCGCGAGCTGGTGGTCCGCAACCTGGAACGGGCCGAGGACATCTCGGCGGCCGCCATGGCCGCGGGGATCGACTGGACATGGGAGACCTTTCCCGACTACCTCGCGACCGTCGAGCGTTTGCCGAAGGGCATCAACTACGGCGGCTACGTCGGCCATTCGGCTCTGCGCACGTGGGCGATGGGCGCACGGGCCTTCGAGGAACAGGCCAACGACGAGGATCTGCGGGTGATGGAGAAGGAGCTCCGAGCCTCGCTTCGCGCCGGTGCCCTCGGCTTCACCACCAGCCGAACGTTCAACCACCAGACGTCCGACGATCGGCCGGTCGCCAGCCGACTGGCCAGCTGGGAGGAGGTGGCCACCCTGACGCGAATCATGGCCGACGAGGGTGGTGGCATCTTCGAGATCGCCGGTGAGGACGTCGGACGCGACCCGGACAAGCAGGCGGACTACTACGGACGTCTCGAGAACCTTGCGGTCGAGACCGGGTGTCCCATCACCTTCGGCGTCGCCGCAGGGCGTCTGCCCAAGGGCGAGCATCGAGTCATGCTCGACCTTCTCGATCGCACCGCCGCCCGGGGCGGCCGGATGTTCGGTCAGGCGCACGCCCGCGAGTTCAACGTCGTGCTCTCGTTCCAGACACAGATTCCCTTCGACTCCTTGCCCGAGTGGAAGGAGCTCCGTTCATGGCCGCTCGAGGACCAAAAGCGTGCGCTGCGAGATCCGTCAATGGTCGACAAGCTCATTGCCGCGGCCGATGAAGGCACGTGGGCCAAGGGTGTCGGGGCCGAGGCTCGCAAGCCCGACTACGACTGGATCAGGGTGATGAACAGCGCCATGCCGCCCTATCGCACGGTCGCCGAGGTTGCGGCCGAACGCGGCGTCTCGCCCGCCCGCTGCATGATCGACCTGGCGGTCGAGTCCGACTTCGAGCAGTTCTTCCTCCAGCCCATTGCCAACGGTGACCAGGACATCGTGCTCGAAATCATGAAACACCCGCGCTGCATCGCAACCTTCTCGGATTCGGGGGCGCACGTCAGCCAGCTGATGGACAGCTCGATCCCCACACACCTCCTCGGACACTGGACCCGCGAGCGCGAGGCATTCACCTTGGAGGAAGCGGTCCGTGATCTCACCCTGCTGCCATCGACGTTGTGGGGCTTCCACGACCGGGGTCTGCTGCGCGAGGGCCTGCGGGCCGACCTGTGCGTGTTCGATCCCGAGACGGTCGGTCCGGCCATGCCGAAGGTGGCGCACGATCTTCCCGGGGGCGCCACTCGGCTCACCCAGAAGTCGACAGGGATCAAGGCCACGGTGGTGAACGGGTCAATCCTCACCCTCGATCAGGAGCACACCGGCAATCTTCCGGGCCAGCTCCTGCGAGGTCCATTGTTCACCGGGGCCTGAGGTCGTCCGGTGTCGATGATCGTCCCCGCACGCAAGCAGTATCGGGTCGTCACCGAGTCCGATGTGCCGATGCAGACTCGCGATGGAGTGACGCTGTATGCCGACGTCGTTCGCCCTGATGCTCCGGGCACCTTCCCGGTGCTTCTCAGCCGCACGCCCTATGGCAAGGCGGGATCGACCGATCCCAATGGCCCCAACACGTATTTCGCCAAGTTCGGCTTCGTGTCGGTCACCCAGGATTGCCGGGGACGTTGGGCCTCCGAGGGCGAGTACGACACCATCTTCCAAGAGGCACCCGATGGCTACGACGCCGTCGAGTGGGCGGCGCGACTGCCCTGGTCGAACGGTCGGGTGGGCACGACCGGGCAGTCGTACCTCGGTCTCACGCAGTACCTCATTGCCTGTAACGA
>JAHECQ010000306.1 GCA_024641625.1 Acidimicrobiales bacterium
CCTGTCCCGGTACGTGGGGCGCTTCGAGACGAGTCGCCACGTCGCCGGTCGGGCGACTCGGCTGGTCGGCGTGTGCGAAGCGAGCCCTACCGGCTTGCTCCGCTTTCTCGACTGGATGATCGATGTCGTCGGATTGATCGGGGATGCGCCGTTCGACGTGGTGCTCAATCGGGTGCCGGGCTACTCCGGTGCCCGTTCGGAGCTGGTGGCGCACCTGCAAGAGGTCGTGGGTGGTCGGGTCAACTCGTTCGTTTGTGTTCCCTCGGACCAACGAGTCACCCGCGCTGCCTGGGATGGCTCCGTCATCGCCCAGGGCCCCTTTCGCAAGGCGCTGAAGGGACTGCGAATCGATGAAGTCTGATGTCTACGAGATGCTGCGCTCCCAAGCCTTGCGACTGCTCCAGGACTCCGACGTCGGCCTTGGCGACCGCTCGGCGATACGGCGGATGGTGACGCAGATCGTCGAGGCCTACCAGATCGATGCGATCTCCGGGCGAGGATCGAAACCGCTTCATGACACCGGGGCCATGGTCGACCGGCTCGCTCGATCGATCCTCGACTACGGACCGCTGACGCCGTTCATGGATGGCTCGCTCGACTACGAGGAGCTGATCGTTCACGGCGCCGAGGTTCGGTACATCGACGAGCGGGGACGCCTGGTGGCTCACCCCGAGCCCGTCAGCGAGGCCGAGGTCTCGCACGTCATCTCCAAGTTGTTGGCTTCGGTCGGTGCGTCGATCGATGAATCGCGGCCGATGATCCAGACCCAGGTGCTCGACGGGTCAGGTCGTCTCGGAGTGGTCATTCCCCCGATCGCCGATCGGATCGATGTGACCCTGCGGCGCTATCGGGCCAAGCGGGAAACCTTCGCCGAGTTGATCGGCTGGGACACGATCTCAACCGAGGCGGCGTCGTTGCTGGCGTCCATGGTGCGGGCCCCGACCGGGGTCATCGTGACCGGACAACCGAGCTCGGGCAAGACCACGCTGGTGAACGCACTCCTGAGGGCGACGCCGCCCAGCTTGCGGGTCATCGTCTGCGAAGATACGCCGGAACTGTCGATCGAGCACCTGGGTGCGGCCCGGTGGCGCACTCGCCCCGACGCGGCCGATGGCAGCGGGGGCGTGAACCTCCGGGATCTCGTTCGCGTGTCCCTCGGTATGCGCCCCGACCTGATCGTGCTGGGCGAGGTTCGTGGCGGCGAAGCCTTCGAACTGACGAGGGCCGGCAATGCCGGATGCGGCATGGTCTCGACCATCCACGCGAACAACGCCCGCCAGGGATTGCAGGCACTGGTGACCACAGCGACGATGGTCGCGCCGAATGTGGCGATGGACCATGTGCGGCACGTCTTCAGTTCGATCATCGACCTGGTGGTGCACCTGGCCAAGGAACCAGGGGCGACGAGCGACGATGGCCTGGGTGGTCGACGCCAGGTGATGGAGGTGGTGGCGGTGCCGGCGAACCAGGGAGTCGAGGTCGACTTCACGGTCGAGCCGATCTTCGTCAGGGACGACTTCGGCCTGCCATTGCGCTGGACGGGCACTCCTCTGCCCGGCGAACTGGAGGAGCGAGTGGACCGCTCCTTGCGGACTCTCGGCACCACGTCGAGGCTGCTGCTCGAGGGACAGCGGAGTCTGCTGTGATCCTGCTCGCCTCATTGTTCGCGGCGGCGGTCGGCTACTTGCTGGTCGGCATGATCGTTGGGGTGACCCCTGTGGGCCAGGCCGCCGTGGTCGGTCGTGGCGGCCGACTCGATCGCTGGCGGGATCGTCTGCAGCAGGGAGGCATGGTCGAGTCGATTGCCCGGCCGGGAATGCTCTCCGTGGCGTCAGCCGGTGTCCTCGGGGTCGGCGTCCACACCTTGTCCGGGGTGGTCGCGCTGGGCGTCATGGCGGGGATCGCGGCCAGCGGACTGCCGTGGGTTGTCATCGCCCGTCGATGTCGGATCGCTCGGAGCGAGCGCCTTGCCGCCTGGCCGGACGCGTTGCGTGATCTGGTCGCTCATTTGCGCTCGGGCGCCTCGATGCATGCATCGCTTTGCCGACTGGGTGAATCCGGGCCAGGCCTGTTGCGACCACACTTCGCTCGCTATGGCGCGCTGGCAGGTGCTCTGAATCAGCAGATGGCACTCGAGATCGTTCGCGAGGAGCTGTGCGATCCCCTGTCGGATCGAGTGATCGAGGTGATCCTCGTTGCCTTCGATCAAGGCACGTCGCTGGTCGTCGACGTTCTCGGTGCACTGGCCGAGCACACAGCTGCCGATCTGCGTCTCGCCGAGGCGATCCTCACCGATCAGCTCGAGACCCGACTCGAAGCGCGTGGGGCTGCAGTACTCCCGTTCGTGGTGCTGGTGCTGTTGTGCAGCACATCGCTCGACTATCGACGCTTCTACTCCAGCGCGTTGGGCCTGGCCGTCATGGCGTCAGGCGTGGTGCTGGTGTCCATTGGACTGGCGATGATCCGGCGACTCGCAGCTCCCGTCATCGAGGAACGCGTGCTTGTCGGAAGGGCATCATCGTGATCGGGGCCTCGAGCGACGTGGTGTGGAGCTCGACCGCGGTCGCGGTCTGGATGGCACTGGTGGTGCGACTACTGGTGCCGCCTCGTCGCTCGCTGGCTGATCGCGTGCGCCCGTACGCGGGGCTGATGGGGACCCGCTTGGGCACCGGCTACTCCGCTGCGGCAGTGCGTCACGCCGTGGGTCGAGACGCCAAGACTGCGGTGGGTGGGTTCGGCGGCCTGCTCGAGACGCTGTCCCGGCGGCTGAGTGCGCTGATCGACCGAGGCGACGACGAGACACTGGCGCTTCGCCTCCGTCAAGCGGGCTTCGCAGACATCGGGCCACCGCAGTACCGCATGCGTCAGCTGGTGCTGACCACCATGGGCATCCTCACCGGAGCGGCACTCGGTGCTGGTCTGCTCGGTTCGGTGGGCGGAGCGCTGCTGCTCATGGTCTGCTTCGGCCTGCCGGCTTCGGTGATGCAACGGAACCGGGTCCAACGGGCCATCGATGCCCGACGCTCGATCATGCGCTCGGAGGTCTACACGGTTGCGCAGTTGCTTGCGGTACATCTCCGGACCGGCCGCGGACCGGTCGAAGCAGTGCGCTCGGTGACCGGCCGAGGAAGGGGTCCCGTTGTTGCCGAACTGCGTGAAGGGTTGACCTGGGTCGCCGGGGGCGTACCGCCGGCCGACGCCTACCGTCGCTTGTCGGAGGTCACCCCCGAGCCGGCGGTGGCCCGGCTCTACCGGCTGTTGGGCGCCTCGGCGAACTCGGGCGGCGAGGTCGGTGCGGCCTTGCTGGCGTTGGCGGACGACCTTCGATCTTCGACGAGAGAGGATCTCGAGCGCCGTTCGGTGCGGCGACGTACGGCGATGCTCGTGCCGCTCCTGTTGCTGATCGCCCCGGTGATGCTCTGGTTCGTGGCCGCAGCCATTCCGTTCTTGCTCTTCGGGTAGTCGGTCGTCGGTTGGACAGGGTTGCGATGGAGCGTGTCGGAAAGCAGGAACCGTGTCGAAAGGTAGGAACCGTGTCGGAACGAAGAAGAGGCGAGTGGACATGACATCGTGTGGTGATGATCGTCCGAGTGAACGCGGTGCAGGAACGGTGGAGTGGCTCGGCATCAGCGCACTGTCGATCGGTGTACTGGTGGCATTGTTCGCAGCCGTTCAGGCCTTGGGCCTCGGCCTGATCGAGTCGATCGGCAACCAGCTTGGTCTCTGAGGGCGAGCGCGGTTCGGCGGCGCTCGAGACGATCGGGGCCATCGGTCTGCTCTTCGTGGCGGTGACGTTGCTGCTGCAATTCGTCTGCTGGCAGTACGCCAGGGGTGTGGTGCAGGCGGCAGTCCGCGAGTCGGTGCGCGACGCCGCCAAGTTGGAGGTGCCCTCGGGCACCTGTGAGCGACGGTTCGAATCGGTGGTGTCGGGTTTGCTGCCAGGCCCGTTGGGTGATGGTGTTTCGAGCCCGGTCTGCACCATCACCACGACGGACGTTGCGGTGACGGCGACGGTGCATCTCGAGCGATGGCTTCCGATCTCACCCGATTGGAGGTTCGAGGTCACGGCTGTCGCCGTGCGCGAACGGGTCCCGGGTGCGCGGTGAGCACCGCCGACCAAGCGAGCCGCCAGGATGGCTCGGCAGTGCTGGAGGTACCGCTCATCTTGGGATTCCTGCTCATCCCCGTAGCCCTGCTCGTCATGGCCATTCCCGTGGTGGTCGAACGTCAGGCCGCGGCGCGCGAGGCGGCCGGCGAAGTGGCGAGGCTGTTGGCGACTGCCGAGACCCAACAGCTGTCGCTGCACGAGGTCGAAGTACTTCTCGAGCGCACCGAGGCCGGCCATGGTCTGTCGCCGGGATCGTTGCGGTTACACGATGATCCATCCGGGTCGATGGAGCCCGGCGGCACGGTGACCGTGACCGTGTCGGTCGACGTGGCAGTTCCCCTTGTTCCGATCATCGGAACGGTCTCGGTCGGTCGCTGGGTGGTGGCGCGCTCGGAACGTGTCCCCGACTACGGGAGTTGGCAGTGACCGGTGGGATCAGCCGCTCTCGGCAGCCGGCGGCTCAGCGGGGATCGGTAACCTTGATCGGGCTTGGCCTGTTGGTGATGATCATGGTCGTCGGTGGGATCTCGATCGATCTGTGGCGCGTCTTCGGAGCGCGAGGCGCCCTGGCCGAGATGGCCGAGGCCGCTGCTGCGGCCGGGGCCAACGGCATCGACACGGCTCGGTTCCGCGCAACCGGCGAGGTGATGCTCGATGCGCCGCTGGCCGACGCGCTCGCCCACCAGAGCCTGCGGGAGCAGTCCGATCGTTCGTTCGTCGGTCGGGCCTCGATCTCGGTGCAGGAGACACGGGTCGTCGTGGAGCTCGAGGGTGAGGTTCCGTTCACCCTGCTTCGTCTGGTGGCTCCGGGGCGGGGATTCACCATCAGGGTCCAGGCGGAGGCCGCGCCTCGGTCGGGCTGAGCCTGCTTGTCGAGTGTCGTCGAGCCGGGGCGAACGTCAGAGGATGCAGCCGTAGTGAGCGGACGACACGAG
>JAHECQ010000307.1:0-2838 GCA_024641625.1 Acidimicrobiales bacterium
GACCGAGCGCAGGCGATGGCGATGCTGCGTGAGCGAGGCCTCGCCTTCTCGGGGCCTCCAGGATCCGAGGCCGTCTCGGTCTTCGGCGCTCGCCTGCTCATCGAGTCCACCTGAGCGAGCGTTGCGTCGCGCTCCGAGCGTGTCGCAGATGTCGTGACGCGAAAGGTTCCGGTCTAGGGTCCACTCGTTCGCAGATCACAAATCCGAAGGTTCGAGGTAGGTGCGATGAGCGCTGGTACACGACTACCCGGAGCGCCCGCTCCGATGTACACCTGGGAGGGCGCCGGTGGCGTCATGATCGCTGGTGACGCCTGGGGCGACCCCAATGGGCCACTCGTCATCCTGCAACATGGCGGCGGGCAGACCCGGCACGCATGGAAGGGGGCGGGAGAGACGCTGGGTGCAGCCGGCTACCACGCAGTTGCGTTCGACGCCCGAGGTCATGGCGACTCCGACTGGGCGCCCGACGGCACCTATGGTCAGGACATCATGGTGCAGGACCTCAAGGCAGTGGTCGCCCAGCTGGACGGCCGCCGTCCGGTGCTCGTGGGCGCCTCGATGGGTGGGGGCGTGAGCCTGGTGGCCATTGGTGAGGATCACATCGACTGTACGGCGCTGGTGCTGGTCGACATCGGGCCGCGACTCGAGCCGGAGGGCGCGGCCAAGATCCAGGAGTTCATGAGTCAGGCGCCGGACGGGTTCGAGACGCTCGAAGACGTTGCCGCCGCGATCGGCAACTATCAACCCCACCGCACGCGGCCTCGGAATCTCGATGGTCTGGCCAAGAACGTGAGGCTCGGTGCCGATGGCCGATATCACTGGCACTGGGATCCCAAGTTCCGACTCGGTCGTCGTGACCTCAAGGAGCGTGAGGCCCGTCTGAGCGCTTGTTCGGCCAACGTCAAGGTGCCCGCATTGCTGGTACGCGGTGGGTTGTCTGATGTGCTCAGCGAAGAGGGTGCCCAAGCGTTCCTCGATCTGTGTCCGCATGCCGAATATGTCAATGTCTCGGGCGCGGCTCACATGGTTGCCGGGGATCGAAACGACATCTTCTCGACGTCGGTCATCGACTTCCTGGGGCGGATGGTGCCCGTCGACGGCGAACCGGTCCAACCGCCTCACGAGGTGCACCCCCATCACGAGGGCCCCACCGGCGACATCGTCGACATCCCCTGAGGCGCGACGCCGTGGCGATCGTGGCCGAGACCGACGGAGTTCGCTGTCTGCGTGCCATGGTGCCGATGCGAGACGGCGTGCGACTCAACACCTTCGTCTTCCTGCCGCCGGTCGCCGGCCCACAGACCGCTGATCCACAGACCGCTGATCCACAGGGCCCGGACTCCTGGCCGGTCATTCTGCAGCGAACCCCCTACTGCATCACCACGCCACAAGGCCAGGACATCACCAACCCGTTGAAGGGTTGGCTGCCCGATCCGGCCGCACCGATGCGGGGATCGCTGCTGCGGGGTTGGAAGGCCATCGTGGCGAAGGGGTATGTCGCCGTCTATCAGGATTGCCGCGGTCGATACGGCTCCGAGGGCGAGGACCACGTCTACGCCGACGACGCGGCCGACGGCTTCGACACGCTCGAGTGGATCGCCGCGCAACCGTGGTCCAACGGTCGCGTCGGCCTGTCCGGTTCGTCGGCCGGGGCGACGACGGCCCTGGCTGCAGCATCCCAGAACCATTCGAGCGTGAAGGCCTTCTTCACCCAGGTCGGCGGGTCGAGTATCTATGACGACGTCGTGTGTGAAGGCCAGTCGATCGAATTGGAGCGATTGTGGCTCTGGGTGGCCAACAACATTCCCGGCCTGTCGGAATCCCACCGCCAGGCGGTGCTGGCTCGCTCGTTGCTCGATGAGGAGCAACTCGCCGCCGTTGCCGCCTCGGCCCGAGTCCGTTACCTGGCGCTCGACGCCGCCCGACACGACCGGCCGCCCTATGTCAGCTGCGAGGAGTGGATGCATCTCCCGTTGCTCGGCTACCCCGACTTCTCGATCTGGCAGCCCTACCTCGACGAGCTCCTCAGCCACCCGATCCCCGACGATTTCAGGGCCCGGCACGACTTCCGGTCGACGATCGACATCCCCGGATTCCACGTCACGACTTGGTTCGACATCTTCCTGACCAGCGTGCTGGCCGCCTTCTCGGAGATCCACGCACGGGTGGGGAATCAGAAGCTCTGGATCGGGCCGAACGACCACTACTTCGTCTATGAGCCGCAGTTCTGGGCCCGCGACCCCTACTTCGAATGGTTCGACCACTGGTTGAAGGGTGAAGAGACGGCCATCATCGACGAACCTGCGATCTTCTACTCACCCCGGTGCTGGGTCGATGATCCGGCCGAGTATGTCGCCGACGACTGGCGTCACGCCGACGCGTGGCCGCCCGGGCCGGTACGGATGCAACGGGTGTACCTGCGCGGCGACGGCGCTCTGGGCGACGATCCCCACGGTCCGGCGATCTCGTACCGCTACGATCCTCGAGCACCCGTGCCGACGCTCGGCGGCCGCAACATGCTCATCACGTCCGGATCTCGAGACCAACGACCGGTGCAGGAGACGCCGGAGTACGGCCCGGTGTATCTGGGCGAGGTGCTGCCCGCGGCGGTCACGATCGCCGGCCCGGTGTCGGTGACCCTGCACGTCGAGTCGGACTGCCCCGACACCGACTTCGTGGCCAAGCTGATCGAGCGTCATGCCGATGGTCGAGCGATGCTGCTGATGGACGGTGTCACCAGAGCGATGCTTCGCCCCGATACCGATGGGCGAGTTCGGGTTCGACCCCTCGTGGTCGGCGAGGTCGTCGAAGTCGAGCTTCGACTGGGTGACATCCATC
>JAHECQ010000307.1:2848-5037 GCA_024641625.1 Acidimicrobiales bacterium
TTCTCTCCGGGCAGTCGCATCGAGATCGATGTGACCAGCAGCAACTTTCCCCGCCGCGCCCGCAACACCAACAGTGGCAACTTGTTGCTGGCCGCCGATACCGATGACCACATCCGTGTGGCCACCAACACCGTCCACCTCGATCCGTCGACGCCTTCGTACGTCACCCTGCCCATCATGACCCCGTCTATCCTTCGAGGGTGACTCTCGAGATTCGACCGCTTCATCCCTTGTTCGTCGGCGAAGTCAGTGGGATCGATCTCCGGCAGCCCCTCGAGCCCGCCGATATCGCAGAGATCGAGGCAGCAATGGACGAACACGCCGTGCTCGTCTTTCGGGACCAGCCCTTGTCCCAAGCCGAGCAGATTCGCTTTGCCGAGTCCTTCGGCCCGCTCGATACCGGCCTGGGCAAGCTCTACGGCAGTGGCAAGCCGCCTTCACGGTTCGACTTCGAGACGCTGCTCGACATTTCGAATGTCGATCCTGACGGTGCAGTCAGCGCCCGCGACTCACGCAAGAACATGAGCAATCTGGCCAACCAGCTCTGGCACAGTGACAGCTCGTTCCAGCGACCCAAGGCGCAGTATTCGATGCTCTCGGCCGTGGTGGTGCCTCCCCATGGGGGCGAGACCGAGTACGCCGACCTGCGTGCGGCCTATGACGCGCTTCCCGAGGACCTGCGCCGGGAGATCTTCGGTCTCGAGGCCGAGCACTATGCGCTCCATACCCGGATCATGCTCGGCGACGACGGCTACACCGAGGAGCAGAAGGCAGCGATGCCCCCGGTCAGCTGGCCCTTGGCCCAGCTCCACCCAGGCTCGGGCCGGCCCGTGCTCTTCGTCGGCGTGCACGCACGGCGGATCCTCGACTATCCGCTGGCCGAGGGCAAGATGTTGTTGGCCGAGTTGCTCGAGCACGCAACCCAGCGAGCGTTCGTCTATCGCCATGTCTGGTCCGTGGGCGATCTGGTGATGTGGGACAACCGCAGCACGTTGCACCGAGGTCGCCGTTACGACCTTTCCCAGCGGCGCGAAATGCGGCGCACCACCACCGACGACCTCCTGCCGGTGCGGAGGCCATCGGCCTGACGCCCGCTCGGTTCGGGCTCAAGAATCGGGCAGATTCTGTCGATGCAGACCCGTGGGTTCCGGACAGATCAAGTTCAATGTCCTGACCGGCGCAGTACTCGGTGCAGCAGTGCTGCTCAATCTGAGCGTGATGTCGGTCGGCATGAACATCGTGGACTCACCCGAGTCGGCCTCCGCGGAGGCAGCGCCTCTCCCGGTCCTGGCCGACGCTGAGGCGCTGCCCGACCCGTCCATGACCATCGACGGTGCGCCGGTGGCCGACACCTCGCTGGTTGAGGGCACCGCAGACCTCAATGCCACCGCAGACCTCAATGCCACCGCAGCACCCGAGCCGACTGCTGCGGCGGTTCCTTCGGCACCGGCCGCGCCTGGCGCTCCGGCGTCCGCCGCCTGGTCGCCGACGGGAAGTCCGGCAACCATCGTGGTGGTACCGACACCAGCGGCTCCGGCGTCCACCTCGGTGCCGACCCTTTCCTTCTCCTCCGTCAGGACAATGGCGGGATGGTCCTATCGGGTGACCGTCGACACGCCCAGCAGGATCGAGATCGAGTTCCGCAGGGTGACCGGGCCCGAGGGCGAGGCGAAGTGGATCCTGACCCGCCGAAACGGCCGACTGAACGCGACCACGGAGCACTGAGATGAGCGACCCCACCCAGCAGGATCGCCTGGCCGTCCTCGCCGCTCGTCGCGCTGCCGGCGCGCCCAAGGTCGACGCACCACCGGTGGTCGACTCAACGCTGAACGGCTCTGCACGGACCCTGCCGAGGCTGAAGATGCCCTCGACGCAGCGGTTGGCCACCGCGGGGATGTCGGCTGTCTCGTTCGCCGCGATGATCGTGGCGATGGGGCCGTTTGCCGGGTCGGCCGACAACGCGGTCGGGGATACGGCCGGTGGCGACCAGGATGCCGTCGGACCGCAGCCACCCGCGGCACCCCCGGTTTCGATCGAGCTGACCGAAGGTGGCATTCCGACCGACGAATCGGTCCCCGTTCCCGAGGAACTGGCAATGACCGCGGAGACCGCGTTGGACGGTTCGGCCGCCCCGGCCGACCCGGGTGTGCCGTCCCTTGCGCTGCCAGGAGCGACCGCCGCCGGTGGGG
>JAHECQ010000308.1 GCA_024641625.1 Acidimicrobiales bacterium
AACCGTGCGGAGTGTGCCCACGAGAGGTCGAAGTCGAGGCTTAGACCCATGCATGCACTCAAGACCGACCACACACAACATCGGTTGCGATCCGAGATCACGCAAGGGTCCGAAGCACCGCCGATCGGATGCGCACGAATCCAGTAGTGCCGGGGTGCGCAGTGAGTCGGTCGCGGTGAAGCAGTTCGCCATGCAGGCTGACTTCTTCGCAACCGCTGTCGTCATCACTAACGACGATGCTTTGCAGGCCTTGGGCAAGCTTGCCGATGTCGGCCCTGGGGACCGGGTGGTCGATGTTGGCTGTGGGCCTGACATCGTCGCGGTACACCTCGCGGTTTCGGGTGCCTACGTGACAGGCGTCGACATGACCCCCCGGTGATCGAGTTGGCTCAGCAGCACGCGCAGGCTCACGGTGCTGCCCTGCACCATGCCGCTGATTCCGGCGCGGTGGCCGACGAGTTGTGTTGAGTGGTGACCGAAGGTGGACGGATCGTGGTCGTCGTTTTCGCTGCATCGGAGGATCCTGTCGCCAGTCGTTCCTATGACGAGGCCGAGCGTCTCCGGGACCCGTCTGACGTTCAGAACCTCACCGCCCGCGAACAGCGGAGGTTGTTCGAAGCGCGGGGCTGGACGGTTGCCGCCTCTGCCCGCTACAAGCTCACGACGCGGCTGGAGGACTTTCTTGCTCGGTCCGACGGCATTGACCACGACGGCGTGCGAGGCTCTTTCGCGCCTCGCTCGACACACACCGGATGGGAGTCGAATGCACGGCTCGTTCAAGACGACATCGTCTTCGACTCCCCGATCACCGGCTGGGCATTCCAACGCTGCGCCACCTAACTGCGGCAACCGTCGTGAGAGCCAGCCTGGGCGGGCACGGTGGAGGATGGGAGTGATGTCGGGTCGAATGCCGATCGCGAGTGGCAAGGGTGCGGGCTTGTGGCCGGTTCTTGTTCAGTTCCAGCCGCGGTGGCTCATTTCTTGGCGAAGCGTTTCTATGTCGTTGGTGTTGGCCTTGGGTCTGGTTCGGTTGGTCACTTGGGCTGCGTCGACTTCGGCGCGGATGTCGAGCTGGTCGGCCAGGTACCGGGAGTAGACGATCAGGGGAACTGCCCGGCAGGTCCCCATGCCCAGGAGAAGACGCTGTGCGGTAGCGGGGTCGTCTTCGGCGAGGGCCAGGGCGGCGAGAACGAGGAGGCTGTCGGTCGATTGTTGGGAGATGCGGCCGCTCACCGCGACGTGTGCTTGGGCTTTGGCGGCACTGGTGGCTGCCTCGAGGTCACCAAATGCCAGGTGAACGACTGCTCTGAGCTCGTCACCGGTCATGTACGCCGATGCAGATTGGCTGTAGCGATCCGCCAGCTCCAACGCGCCTTCGGGCTCCCCCATTATCACCGAGCAGAGCACCGCGACGCCCCAGGCCCCGGCAGAGAACTCTGACTCGAAACCGAGTTCGCTGTGAAGACGAGCGGCTTCTCGGGCATGCTCGAGCGCGGTAGCCGTGGCTGCGGAGATCGGTCGCAGCGCGACGCCAACCCCACAGGCAACGGATCGCCATCGGGCCACCGACCGCCCCTCGACTCCGTCCTTGACGCAGCAGACTTCGCCTTAGACGCACTCGACGCTCTTCTCAGCGTCTGAAACAAGCGGCGTTATCGGGTGGCGGTCGCGACCACGCCAGTGTTCGGGTAAGGAACGGGCACGAACGGAGCCGGAGGTATGGCTTGTGGGATCAAGAAGATCGAAACGGGGTACCTGGTGCCGCTGACGGTCACCGATTCGCCGCGCGCAAGCGGAGCGGTTCTGGCGACTCCCTGAACCCGAAGAGATCCTCGCTGCTCGCCGTCATTGGCGACGATCCACCCGGCGACGACGCCGTCAGCTTCCGCCTCTGGTCCTGTGACGCGCAGCAGCCCCGCTCCTGATTGGGCAGGTTCGGCTTGGAACCGGTGACGTTCACCGTCCGCGAAGGTCAGCGTGCCGGCATAGCCCCCGTCCGATGCGGTCGCCTCCACCCGGGCGCCCGCAGCATTGGTCAGATCGATCGCGTTCTCGTCGACGGGCCCGGCGAACCATTCGGCGATGTCCTCGGTTCCATCGCAGACATAGAAGACTGCCTCCCCGTCGCTTGCGAGCAGAGCCACAAAGGCGTTGGTGTCTTCGACAGTTCCTACGAAGCCGCGTTCGGCGTCGGCGAGGTCCTCGAGTTGTGCGTTGTCGCCGGAGCCGTCGCTGCCGCACGCTGACAAGACAACGCAGCCAAGAGAGAGAACCAACATCGCACCCAGGTTCGTCAGTGTTCGGGTTCGACCCATGCCCGGACCTCTCATTTGCAGGTAGGAGCTGCACAACGCCTGTTGCACAACCGAATCGACACTACTCCCGCCACCGGCACACACAGAAGTAGCGACACGCAGCGGCCGGCAACCGGCAAGTGCTGCGGCTTCTGTTCAACGATTTGGAGCGGTTCTGGGCGTCGTTCCCGAGCAGCCCTCGGGTTGTTGTGCGACCCACTCGATGCGACTGATCGACATCCAGGGACCATGGCGCATGACTACCCGGAGAGACCTCGATTCGGGGCGTGTCGGACACGGGTTATCGATTCTTGAGGGCATCCTCGGCCGCGGCCAGGGCCTGGCCGGGGCGCTCGAGCGGGTAGATGTCGGCGCGTAGAAGCTGATGGCCGTCGAGTTGGCACGCGGTCACCTGCTTCTCGCTGACGTAGCCACCCCCACTCGGCGGCCGGGTGCGGCCCTCGATAGAGACAATCACCCACTCCGGGTCGCATCGGAAGAACTCGCTGATGATCACGACGCCGTCGCCGACCGTTGTCGGCCGTTGGGCGACCATCGCCATGAACGTTGCTCGGTTTCGGTCGCCGAGTCCGGCGGGCCGATGGTCGTTACTCTCGAAGCCCGCAGCGACGTCGACGTCGAGCCGAGCGAGATCGGCGTGCACGATGGCGTCCATGAACCCGATGGTAAGTTCGGCTGCCGCTCGCAAGGAGCTGTCAAGGGTTCCGAGCCATCTCCGGTTCAGCTCGTCGTGGGCGAGTTGAAGATCGTCTTCGTCCCACACCGCTAGGTAATCGGCCACACCCGAGTCGTTGACCTCGGTCACGCAGCACATGCGCACGCCGAAGCCTTCGCTGCCATGCTGTTGAACCGAGAACAAAGCCAGATGTTCACCGCGAACGGCGATGGGCGTGAGTTCGGTGATCATCCCGACGTCGCTCCAGGAGTTGGCCTGGGCCCGGAATTCGGCTTTGCCTCCCCCGACTCCGCTCACGGTTCGGCGGTGCACCTCAAATCGGAATGCGTCGGAGAGCAGGTACTCAGCGGTCTCCCAGTCGTTGGCGTTCACCGCTGGGGCGATGGAAACCCAAACGTTCGAGCAGCGGTTGGCAACAGCGCCACCGGCCCGCTCGGCTGGGTCGCTGCTCGCACGTTGTTCGTCGTGGAGCCGGTCGAGTTCACGCGCTGCGGAATCGAGGTCGTCGGGATCGATCACCACGGCTCGGGTGATCCGGCCTGCGTTGTCGACCTCGTTGATGTGCAGGACCGTGGTGCTGTCTCCGGTCGGTCGGGTCATGGCCAGCTCGAACAAGGCCAGGCGTTCCCCTCGCGTGGCGATGAGCTCTCTTGGAAGGTCGATCCCACCGTCGGCGAGTAGCTCGATCGAAGCGATGTATTGGTCCCTGTTCGCTCTGGGCATCGAGAAGCCGGTCCGGTTGTCGTCGCGCACCATGTCGGGGGCCAGCAGGATCCACGCGTCGGCAAGGCGCGACTCGACAACCGCCTGGGCGAACCGATCCCATACCGCGGATGCTCGGTTGCCGCCCGCGACCAGGTGGCGGCTGGGTGCGTGAAGGCGGTCGAGCTCGCTCTGTGCACCGGTGCGATCGTGAGCGTCGAATACGACCATCAGGTCGGTGAGGCCCCGTTCGTCGGTCCGGACGATGAGGAAATAATCAGTGACCTGGCCGCCGGCACGAACGAGCGACGCCTGGGCGAGCATCAGATGATCGCAGCGTGTCTCCACGGGCCGCCACACGGCGATCAATCCGTTGCCGCCGACCTCAACGAGCGTCCGCATGGCCTCCAGGTACTCCTTGCGGTCGCTCGACGGTAGGGAGAACCCGGTAAGCGGCCACCGCCCAAACGGCCGCCGTGCTGACGACCAAGACAGCCCTCACGATGTGAACGCCGTGCTGGGTAGATCGGCAATATCGCCGGCAATTGCGTCGCAGATGATCGCCGCGACTGCGACCGGATCCAAGCCCATCGGCATCTTCGGTGCCTGGCCCTCGATGGGCCGATCCGCCAAACCCGTCTCGGTGTGCGGTGGCCGGGCATCGATGACCCGAATCTTTCGGCGACGCGCCTCGCGGGCGAGCGCTTGGTCGAAGGATCGCGCCGCGGCCTTGGACGCCCCGTACGCGGCCATGCCAGGGAGGTTCTGTTCTGCGATCACGCCCGAGATGTTCACGATGACTCCTCCCTCAGTGAGTGCGCCAAGCGCAGCCTTTGCGAGCAGGATCGGTACGAAGGTGTTGGCCATGAAGAGCTCTTCCATCGTGTCGACGGAGAGTTCCTCGATCGGGCCGAAGGCCACAACGCCAGCCGCGTTCACCATGACATCAAGTTTCCCCGCGTGCTCGACGGCGGCGCGGATCGCAGCTTCGCAAGAGTCCGGGTCACGGAGATCCAGTGCCAGTCGATGACCAGGCACATCGAGGGCCGCCAGGCGGTCGTGGCGACGCGACACCAGGGTGAGAGCCGCCCCTCGCTTTGCCAGGTTCGTGGCGATTGCTGACCCCAGACCACCGGTTGCCCCGGCCACGAGCACCGAACGACCGGCCATGGCGCCACCGGCTCTTGTTGCATCTTGTGTCACTGGGCCTCCTTGGGCGCTTTCTCGAACCAGGCGACGCCGACGTCAACACCCGGTGAATACAGGACGTGGGGTGCCCCATTCGGGCTCGGCAGGCCGGCCGCTTCAATGACCGTCTGGTCGATCTCAACCTCATCAACATG
>JAHECQ010000309.1 GCA_024641625.1 Acidimicrobiales bacterium
CGAAGCGGCCAAGCGATTCGTTCGGGCCAACGGGTTGGACAAGATCGTCGGTCAGGGGTCGGCTCGCATCGGTATCGTCGCTGCCGGGCCCCTCTACGGTGAGCTGCGCGATGCCCTCACCAAGATGGGGTTCCGCACCGACGAGGAGCTGGCCGAGGCCGGCATCCGCCTCTACAAGCCGGCGCTCATCTGGCCACTCGACCCCGATGGCCTCACCGACTTCGCCGATGGTCTCGAGGAGATCATGGTCATCGAGGAGAAGCGAGCGTTCATCGAGACGCAGATTCGCGACCTTCTCTACGGGCGTACGGGTGCCCCGCGGGTGCTCGGCAAACTCGACGACGAGGGCCGACCGCTCGTTGCTCACTTCGGCGGTCTCGCCGCCGAGGACATCGCCGGCCCGGTCAAGGCACGACTCAGCCGATTCGTGCCCGAGGACCGCTTCACCAAGCCGCGAATCAGCATTCCGGTCTCGGTCATCCAGGACGCCAAGACGCTGCCGGACCGGTCGGCGTACTTCTGTTCGGGTTGTCCCCACAACCGGTCCACGGTGTTGCCCGACGGTTCGATGTCGGGCGGTGGGATCGGCTGCCACGGCATGGTGCTCGGCATGGAGCGCGAGAACTTCGGTATCACCCACATGGGTGGTGAGGGCGCGCAATGGGTGGGCATGTCCCGTTTCGTCGAGGACAACCACCGTTTCCAGAATCTCGGCGACGGCACGTTGGCCCACTCGGGCTACCTCGCCATCCGTCAGGCCGTGTCCTCGGGTACCAACATCACCTACAAGATCCTGTACAACGGCACGGTGGCCATGACCGGGGGACAGGACGCCGCCGGCGCGATGACCGTTCCCGATCTCACCCGAGCCCTCGATGCCGAGGGCGTGGCCAGGATCGTCGTCGTGGCCGACGATCCGAAGAAGTATCCCGCCGATGCTCAATTCGCGAAGTCGGTGCGGGTCGAGCATCGGGACAAGCTCGACGACGTCCAGCGGGAACTGCGCGACATCCCGGGCACCACCGTTCTCATCTATGACCAGCGCTGCGCTGCCGAGCTCAGAAGAGGCCGCAGCCGTGGCACCATCGCCACACCGACCACGCGGGTCATGATCAACGAGGACATCTGTGAGGGTTGCGGCGATTGTGGAGCAGTCTCCAACTGTGCCTCGGTCCATCCCGTCATGACACCCTTCGGTCGCAAGACGCAGATCCACCAGGAATCGTGCAACTTCGATCTCACCTGCCTCGGGGGGAACTGCCCGGCATTCGTGACCGTCGAGATCGATCCCGACTTCAAGCCGAGCAAGGAGCGCGCCGGGGTGCCGGCAGGCGAGCTGCCATCGGCACCGGTCATTCCGGCCGAGGCCAACATCCTGCTCGTCGGCATCGGCGGTACCGGCGTGGTCACCGTCAACCAGGTGTTGGCCACCGCAGCCCTGCTCGACGGCAAGTTCTCCCATGGCCTCGACCAGACCGGCATGGCCCAGAAGGGCGGCCCAGTGGTGTCGAATCTTCGTATCTCCGCCACCGAGGAGAGCGGCGAGCTTCCTTCGGGATCCAACCGGGTCATCGACGGCTCGGCCGACACCATGCTCATCTTCGATCTGTTGGCAGCCATCAAGAACCTCGCCCGGGCCGATGCCGCTCGTACCCGGGCCGTCGTGTCGACCGCGTTGGTGCCCACCGGTGCCATGGTCTCGGGTCGAGGCGCCGAGCAGTTCCCCGAGCTCGAACGTTTCAAGGCAGCAGTCGACGGAGCAACCATCGCCGAGGACAACACCTGGCTCGACTCGGTGGGCATCGCCCGACGGGTGTTTGCCAGTCAGCCCGCAGCGAACGTGCTCGTGGTCGGCGTGGCATTCCAGAAGGGCCTGTTGCCCATGACCGCCGAGAGCATCGAGCGGGCCATCGAGCTCAACGGTGTCGCCGTGCAAACCAACCTTGACGCCTTCCGACTGGGACGGCGCATCGCCGCCGATCCTTCACTGGTGTCCCAGCTGGAGGACGGTCCCCAGCAGATCGAGGCAGCCGGCCCGGCTCCGTTGACTGGTGCTGCCGCCCGTATGGCCACCGAGATCGGTGGAAGCGAGGCGCTCCAGGAGGTGCTCGCTTACCGTCTTCCCGAACTCATCGCCTACCAGGACGAGGCGTACGCCCGTCAGTTCACCGCCGATGTGAAGCGCATCCGCGACCTCGAAGCGAGCTTGGTCGGTGACCGCACCGATCTCAGCGAGACCGTGGCCCGCATGCTCTACAAGGCCATGGCCTACAAGGACGAGTACGAGGTCGCACGTCTGGCACTGAAATCCGACATCACCGATCGGGCCAGGGAGCGCTTCGGTCCAAAGGCCAAGGTCAGCTACCAGCTCAAACCGCCGACGCTGAAGATGGTCGGCGTCAAGAAGAAGACCGCCATTCCCGAGGCGGCCGGCCGCAAGATGTTCGAAGGGCTCGTCCGGACCAAGTCCATGCGGGGCAAGAAGTGGGATCCGTTCGGCCGTAGCGAGGAGCGTCGGGTCGAGCGTGCCCTGATCGACGACTATCGTGCCCTCACGCACCAGCTGGCGGCCAAGCTCGACGCGGGGAACTACGATCAGGCCACCGAGATCGCCGGGCTCTACGACATGGTCCGTGGCTTCGACGAGGTCAAGTTGGCCAACGTCGCCGAGTACCGAACCAAACTGGCCGCAGCCCTCGCCGACTACTGAGGGAGCGTCGGCTCAGAAACCCATCGACAGCCAGTCCTGTTGGGCGGTCTCGGGGGTGATGGCGAGCAGGACGCGCTGGTCTCGCACCATCTCGTCCCTGAGTTCCTGGTCGCTCTGTCCACCCTTGCCGTGCTTTGCCCGCAGCGCACGGAAGTAGGGGATTCCCTGTTCGACGTCATCGGCGATGTCGACCGTGCCATTGACGACGATGTAACGGAAGCCGGTCGAGTCGTCGATCATGAGTTGGACTCGGCCGTCGTTGCTGAACAGTCGGAACTTTGCCCGGGTCTTGGTGGTGGAGATGAAGAACTTGCCTTCCTGCCACAGGAACCAATTGGGAGTCATCGATGGGCGACCATCCTTGCGGATGCCGGCAACGATGGCGTTGCGGGGCTCGGCGAGGAAGGCGTCCATGGCAGCAATCTTGTCGGTCATGGCGGCAACCTAGCGGTTCGATCTCCAACGATTGCGTCGAGTCGTTGATGGGCCGTCGAAGGAAGGGATCTCGGCAAGGTCCGAGGCGAGATGGCGAACTACCATCGGTTGATGGTGCATCCCTCGACCATCGATCAGCTGCCGACTCCTGCGCTCGTCGTCGAACGCTCCGTCTTCGACCGCAACCTTGCCTTGATGGTCGAGGCTCGGCCCGGCGACACGCTGCGGCCGCACGTGAAGGCGTTCAAGTCGACGGCACTCGCTCGTGAGATGGCGGCAATCGGCCATCAGCGCTTCTGCACGGCCACGATCGCCGAGATCGAGGGCATGGTGGCCGCCGGCGTCGGTCACGATTTGCTGCTGGCCAACGAGACCCTCGACTATCGCCGGCTCGGGGTACTGGTCGAGCAGGGGGCTGACATCACCGTTGCCGTCGACTCCGACGCAGTGCTGGCTGCGGTCGTCGCCGGAGGCGTCCGCCGGGTGCTGATCGATGTCGAAGTGGGCCTTCCCCGCTGTGGGTGCGACCCCGCCGACGCCGGTCGTCTGGCCGACGCCGCCAGGGCGGCAGGGCTCGAGGTCCGAGGGGTCATGGGCTACGAAGGCCATCTGATGATGGTGCCCGATCGTGATCGACGTCGGGACAAGGTCGAAGCGGCCATGGAACTGCTGTTGGATGCCCATCGGGACGTCGGGGGTGACATCGTGTCCGGTGGCGGTACCGGAACGTATGCGGTCAATGAGTGGGTCAACGAGATCCAGGCCGGCTCGTACTGCCTGATGGACACTCAGTACGCCACGCTCGAGGTCCCGTTCGAAATCGCGTTGTCCGTGCTGGCTGACGTGGTGTCGGTCAGTGCCAAGGGGTGGGCGGTGACCAACGCCGGTCTCAAGTCCTTCGGGATGGATCACGGCAACCCGACCTGGCCCGACGGCGAGCTTCGCTTCTGCTCCGACGAGCACTCGACACTGTCAACCGATGTCACCCCCCTTCGAGTGGGTGATCGAGTGCGGTTGCTGCCGGCCCACGTCGACCCGACGATCGCCAAGCACGAACGTCTGTGGGTGGTCGATGGCGACCACGTCATCGACCAATGGCCGATCGACCTCCGATACTGGTGAAAGGCTCTGCATGACTGCTCTTCATGGTGATGTCGACGAAGGATTCGGCCATCTGGCCGACGTCTTCGCCGAGAACTTCGAACAGCGAAACGAGATTGGCGCAGCCCTTGCGTTGTACGTGGAGGGTCGGCTGGTCGCCGACCTGTGGGGGGGTCTCGCTTCCCGGGACACCGGTGCACCCTGGAATCACGACACCCTGGCGTTGGTGTTCTCGACGACCAAGGGCGCCACGGCCATCTGTATTGCCCGTCTGGTTCAGGAGGGCAGACTCGACTACGAGACTCCTGTGGCACGGTACTGGCCGGAATTTGCCGAGGCGGGCAAGGGCGACATCACCGTCGGAGAGGTGATGAGCCATCAGGCGGGTCTCATCTACATCGACCCGCCCCTCCCGGTCGAGCAACTGTTGGCGGTCGATCCGGCGGTGGCCGCGTTGGCGAGACAGGCGCCATTGTGGAAGCCCGGCACGGCCCACGGCTATCACGCCGTCACCTATGGGTGGCTGGCCGGTGAGCTGGTTCGCCGAGTGGACGGGAGGCGGATCGGACAGTTCTTCGCCGAGGAGATCGCCGGTCCGCTCGGGCTCGACTTCTGGATCGGGTTGCCCGAATCCGAAGAAGCGCGGGTCTCGACGCTGGTCGGGGCGGGTCGCCCCGAGACCGAGGAAGAACTCGAGCTGATGATGAAGATCGCCGGACCGGGGACCAATGGCGGTAGGGCCCTGATGCTCGATGGTGCCTGGTTGATCAACAAGCCGGATCGG
>JAHECQ010000310.1 GCA_024641625.1 Acidimicrobiales bacterium
ACAATCGACCGAGTCACCAGGCCCTGCCCGGAGCGAGCAGCCGACTCCATCGACATCGACGATTCGACGATCGCGCCGTCTACCGCCTTCTGCGCCAATGCCTGTGAGGTCGCGTCATCATCATTCGCCCAGGTGATCGTGATGGAAGGCCCCGATTCGGCGCTGAGGACGAGCTCCGCATCATCCTGGCGCTCGATCCGATACTTGCCTGTCGAAGGCTCGGAGTAGATCGAGTACTGGATACCCGACAACAACCAGGCGAAGCCGGCGTTGGGGTTCCGAAGCGTGAACAGCACCGCAGAGTCGCCTGATCGATCGATCGACTCGACATCTCCCAACAACGCAACCGCAGGGCTGTCGGCCGCCAGCTCACGGAGGCGAGCGAAGCTGGCGACGACCGTTTCGGGCTCGACACCCTTGCCGAGCTCGAACCTCCACTGCCGATAGTCGGCGTTGGCCGTCCACGCGTCGGAAAGAGCAGGTCGCAGCTGACCGTCCGCGCTCATCTCGGTGAGGCCGTCATGGAGAAGATCCGCTACCACGACCTGCGCCTGGTCGCCCAGCGACACCGTGGCCGGGTCCCAGGTGAAGGAGGCCGGGGCGACGAACGACAGGTGCAGCGCCCCCGACTGGTCGGCAAACGGGAGGCTGTCGGGAACTCCGGTCAGCCCCTCGTCGCCGGCGCCGACCTCGTCGACCGACAACGACGAGCAGGCTCCGCCGAACAGGGCCAAGGCCAATAGCACCGTCGCACCAGATCCGATTCGCACATCCGTCTATCGGCGGACGAGCTGCGGTTCATGAGCGGCCGGACAACAGCGCACGCCGACGTTCGACGGGACACCACCTATTGTTCGATGACGAAGGCCAGTCCGACGGTGAGGAACACGAAGACCAACCCGAACAACACCGTCAGCCGATCGAGGTTTCGCTCCATGGACGTCGACCCGGCGGCCGCAGCGCCCAGTCCCCCACCGAACATGTCCGAGAGTCCGCCACCCCGGCCGCTGTGCAACAGCACGAGTGACAGGGTGATGAGACCGACGATGATGTAGATGGAGCCGAGGACGTAGATCATGACAGCATCAGAGGCTAGCAGGGTTACTTGAAGCTGAAGTCGACCACGTTGGCCAATGGGCCCGCAGCATCGGCATCCGATGCGATCCCAGCACCCGACAAGACGCTCGAGTCGTAGCCATAGAACGACGGCTTCTGAGTGATCGGAATGACAACCAGACCATCTGGACCCTTTTCCAGGGTGGTGAGAAACCTGTCGAGGTCGTTGTAGCAGCCGGCGCGCTGGAGATTGTCGAGCATGGCGTCGCAAGCAGCGGCCTGGGTGTCGAAGGCCGGATTGGCAAATCCGTACGGGTTGCTGCTCCTACCGGTCAGGTAGTTCTCCGAGTTGGCGCCCGGCCAGGGTCCGCCTGCCCATGCGAACTGGGCAATATCCCACAACCCGGCATCACCTTGATCACCCAGAGTGACTGAAGCGAGCAGTGCGTCAGGGTTGAACGGTTGGGCCAGGAAGTACTCATCACCGGCCACGTTGTCGATCACGATCTCGATCCCGGCCGGTTTCATCTGCTTGGCGAAGATCTCCTGTTGCAGTTCGCGCAGCTCGTTGCCGCCGGTGGTTCCGATCCGCAACGACAGCCGACCTCGATCGGGGTGGACGTACACGCCGTCATCGCCCAGCACGTACCCGGCGGCTTCCAGCGCAACCTTGGCCTGCTCCACCTGCGCCCCGGCGTAGCCGATCTGATGGTCCTCGTACACCCGCTGATCGGTCATCCAGTAGGTATTGCCCAGCCCGGCCTCGGGAAGAACCGGTCCGAACAATGGCTCGTACAGCTGCTTCACCAACGCCGTCTTGTCGACGGCGAACGCGATCGCCTCTCGGACCTTCGGATCCGACAGGTGCGTGTTGAGCAAGTTGAAACCCCAGTGCTCGTAGATCGGGCCGGCAGCGGAGGCAACCGTGAAATCCTTGTCCGCCTTCAACCGTTCGGCCAACATCAGCTGAGGCTGGGTCATGATGACCTGCCCCTGACCGCTCTCGATCGCCTGGATCTCTTCCTCCACCGTGGGAAGGAAGCGGATGAATACTCCGTCCACCGCCGCCACCCCTCGGTTTCGTGCGTCGGGGCTGACCGATCCGTGATAGTCATCGTTGCGCACCAATGACAGATGGAATCCGTGCTTCCACTCCCCGAAGATCATCGGACCCGATGATGCCAGTGGTGTCCCATCGGCGGTGCGCCACTCGTTCAACGAGGCGTTGACCTCTGCAGCATCCCCGCCGAACGACGGGTGATAGATCTCGTCGAACAGTTCACGCCAACCGGCATAGAAGCTCGCCATCGAGAAGCTGAACTCGGTCTCCGAGGTGACGGTCAACGACCGGATCAGGTCCCAGCCTGCCCGGCCGGCCGCGCGGTACACACAACCGGAACCATCGCCGATCGTGCCGTCAGGATCGAGCGAGCAGCCTTCCCTCCAGATATTCCAGGTGTACTCGACGTCTGCGGAGGTCAATGGATCGCCGTTGGACCAGCGAAGCCCCTCTCGGAGCTTGAGGTTGATGGTCACCGAGCCATCCGCCTCGGGTACCACCTGACCTTCTTCTGCAAGCAGTTCGGGATAGAACTCGGTGGCCCCACTCACGCCATAGAGTCCCTCGAGCAGCGCCCGACGAATCCACGATGTCACGGCGAGACGGTGCTCCGGATCGTCGTAGTGAAGGCTGGTCGGTTCGACATCATGCACCCAAACCAGGGTGTTGGGCGCCACATCGAACCCACGCAGGGGCAACGTCGTCGATGACGCCTCGGACTGCCCAGACGGCGAGGGGATCGACGGATCCACCGTCGTCGACGGTTCTGCACCCTCGCTTGCACGGGTGCATGCCGCGGCCAACAGTGCGCTGATGCACAACGCCAACCTCAACCGGCGGACCCTGGAGCCCGGCATGGTGGTTACTCGGCCAACCGGTACTGGATGATGCGGCCGAAGGATTCGGCCTCGAGGCAGGCGCCACCAACCAACGCTCCATCGATGTCGGGTTGCGACATGAGTTCGGCGGCGTTGACCGGTTTCACCGAACCGCCGTACTGAATACGCACGGTTGCGGCTGCCGCTTCGCCGGCAACCTCGGCGACGATGGCTCTGGCATGCGCGCACATGGCTTGCGCGTCGTCGGCCGAGGCGGTCCTGCCGGTCCCGATCGCCCAGATCGGCTCGTAGGCAACGACCATTCCACCAACGTGTTCGGACGCAAGACCGGCCAGCCCAGCGGTGATCTGCTTTGCGATCTTCTGTTCGGCCTGCCCTGCCTCACGTTCGTCCAGGGTTTCGCCGCAACAGAGGATCGGGGTCATCCCATGTTGCAGGATTGCCTTGACCTTCAAATTCACCATCTCGTCGGACTCGCCGAAGATCTCTCGGCGCTCGGAGTGACCGGCAATCACGTAGGCCACATTGAGCTTGGCCAGCATCGCGGGTGAGACTTCACCGGTGAACGCGCCGGCGTCCTCGTGGTAGCAGTGTTGGGCGCCGAGCGCGAAGGGCAAACGGTCCGACTCGAGCACGGTCTGCACAGTTCGGATGTCGGTGAATGGTGGATGCAACGAGACGTCAACCAACTCGACGTCGTCTCGCGACACTTGGTAGCTGAGCTCCTGCACCAACTTCAAGGCTTCGAAGTGGTTCAGGTTCATCTTCCAGTTACCGCTGATCAGCGGTTTACGCACGTGGATCTCCTTCGCAGGTCAATGGAAGTCAAGCACGGTTCTCACGCCCCCGTCGGAGCGTTGGGCGCACCGCGAAGCGCTTCGAGGCCCGGAAGATCGCCTTGCTCGATGAGCTCGAGTGACGCTCCGCCTCCGGTGGAAACATGATCGACGTCGCCGTCGATGCCGAACTGCTTGGCTGCCGCTGCCGAGTCACCGCCGCCGACCACGGTGAATGCCTTCGTCTCCGAAATCGCCACGGCGACCGCCCGAGTTCCAGCCTCGAATCGAGGATCCTCGAACACGCCCATCGGCCCGTTCCACAGCACTGTCCCCGCCTCGTGGATCACCTCGGTGAACACCGCCGCAGTTCCCGGACCGATGTCGACGCCCATCCATCCCGCAGGAAGATCGACCCCGGCTTGGCGTACCTCGCCGCCCGCTTCGGGGTCGAACAGTTTGCCACCGTGCAAGGCCGTGACGTCCTCGGGTAGATGGATGGTCGCCTCGGAGGCCAGCAACCGAGCACACGTCTCGACCATGTCTTCCTCGAGCAACGAGTCCCCGATTTGATGGCCCTGCGCCTTCAGGAAGGTGAAGGCCATGCCGCCACCGACGATGATGCTGTCGACGATGTCGAGCAGCGCCTCGATCACGCCGAGCTTGTCGGAGACCTTTGCACCGCCCATCACGGCCACGAACGGCCGTCGAGGCCGGTTCCTCACACCCAACAACACCTCGACTTCGCGGGCCATCAGTCGACCGGCGGCCGATGGCAGGGTCCGGGGTGGTCCGACGATGGACGCATGCGCCCGATGCGACGCCCCGAAGGCGTCGTTGACGTACGCGTCGTACCCGGCGATCAGCTCGGCAACGAAGGCCGGATCATTGCCTTCCTCACCGGGATCGAAACGAAGGTTCTCCACCAGTTCGACGCCGGGTGCGAGCTCGGCGAGCCGCTCCCGAACGGGCGCCAGCGAATACTCGGGATCGACCTTGCCCTTGGGACGGCCGAGGTGCGAGCAGGCAGTCACCGACGCCCCCTGGGCCTGCAGCCACTGAAGAGTCGGCAACGCCGCTCTGATGCGGAGATCGTCGGTGATCCGCCCGTTGCGGATCGGGACATTGAAGTCCACCCGGACCAGTACCGACTTGCCATTGAGATCCCCGAGGTCCTCGAGTTCGGGAACGCCGAAAATTGCCACCGGTGTGGTCCGCCTCAGCCCTGGTTGGCGGCGCCGACGATCAGCGCCATCTCGACCAGGCGGTTGGAGTAGCCCCACTCGTTGTCGTACC
>JAHECQ010000023.1 GCA_024641625.1 Acidimicrobiales bacterium
CGCGGCGGTGGCGATCCCCTGCACCTGGGCGATGACCACCTGAGGGACCTGTTGGATCAAGGTCATCATGCGCTCGCACACGTCGAACAGCATCTGGGCCTCGGCCAGGGTGGCGCCGGCCATGTCGGTGAAGTCGTGACCGGCCGAGAACGCCGGCCCGTCGGAGGCGATGATCACACCCAGGGCATCGCCGGCGGCGACCTCGGTCAGCGCGTCGATCACGGATTGCATGACCGGGGCCGCCAGCGTATTGCGCTTGGCCGCGTTGACAAGGGTGACGATGGCGACCTGCCCGTCGTAGGCAATCGAATCGTCGTAGGACAGAGTAACCAGCTCGGACATGCCACTCACAGTAGCCAGTGGAGTCACCGCCGCCAGTCGACCCCGAAACCAAGAACGGATCGAAGGCTGTACGGATCGAAGGCTGTACGGATCGAAGGCTGTACGGATCGAAGGCTAGGTTGCTGCCCATGCGCATTCTCGTCATCGGCGGAACCGGCCCCACCGGGCCCTACATCGTGAACGGGCTCGTCGAACGAGGCCACGAGGTCACCATCTTCCACACGGGTCGGCACGAAGTCGACTCGCTACCACCCGAATCGGTCGTACCCCACATCCACGGGGACCCGTTCAGCCTGGAATCGACTGCTGCATGTCTGGAAGGACAGACCTTCGACGCAGTGTTTGCGATGTACGGCCGGCTCCGCATGTTGGTCGAGTACCTCGTCGGCAAGACCCCGCGACTGTTCTCGATCGGAGGAGTTCCCGTCTACCCCGGGTTCGCCAACGACGTCGACCGCGTGCCCGAGGGTATGCGGTTCCCCTCGGCTGAGGACGACGCGTATCCCCCATTGGGTCACGCCACCTTGCTGGCCGACCCCGGTCTGCGGGCCGATCACCGATCGGACAAGATCCGCAAGATCATCGAGAGCGAGGGGCGGGTGTTCGATCGGCATCCCGATGCAACCCACTTCCGCTACCCGTACATCTACGGCCCGCACCAGGTGGTGCCCAAGGAGTGGCCCGTGGTGAAGCGAGCCCTCGACCGACGCCGGTCACTGATCGTGGCCGATGGCGGACGCACGGTGGAGTCAGCGGCCTATGTCGAGAACGTGGCCCACGCGGTGCTGCTGGCGGTCGACCACATCGACGTCTCGGCAGGCCAGGTGTACAACGTGGCGGACGACGAGCTGTACACCCGCCTGCAGGTGATCGAGCTCGTCGAAGAGGAACTCGGACACCGATTCGAACGAGTCAATCTGCCGTTCGAGGTTGCCAGTCCCGCCTACCCGACGATCCATCATCACTCGAGCCAGCATCGCATCATCGACACCACCAAGATCCGCTCCGAGCTGGGGTATCGCGACGTGGTGCCCACCTTCGAGGCCTTGCGCCGGACCATCCGGTGGCAGGCCGAGCACCTCCCAGCCGACAACGAGCGGGTCATGAAGGTACTGCAGGACCCCCTGGACTACGCAGCCGAGGATCGACTGGCCGAGATCTACCGTCGCCTCCTCGCCGATTGTGCGGTCGTCCACTTCCAGTCCGAGCCCGGCTACAGCTCCGGCTACTACGGACCCGAAGTGAACCCGGGCGGGCTACGAGCCGGGATGCGCAGCACCTGACGGAGCCCTGTTCCGCCGGAGGATCGGGTGCCCCCGGATGATCAAGCGGTGACTGCGGTCATGTTCGTGGCGTCGAGGTTGGCCCTGATCCACGACCGTAGATCGGTAGCCGTCATCGGATGACCGAGGCCGAACCCCTGCAGACGGTCGGCACCCATCGCCGTCAACTCCCGGGCCTGGCGATCTGTCTCGACCCCTTCGGCCGTGATCGACGCGCCCAGCAGATGACCGGTGTCGATCGTGAGCTGGACCAGCGAGCGCTCGTCGCAGTGGTCGAGCCCGGCGACGAAGCTCTGATCGATCTTGAGCACGTCGACGGGCAGCCGCCGCAGGTGGGCCAGCGAGGCGTAGCCAGTGCCGAAGTCGTCGATGGCGATGCGCACCCCGGCGGCCCTGAGGTCGTGCAGGGTCTTGGATGCTTGATCGAGATCCTCCAGCAGAGCCGTCTCGGTGATCTCGATCGTGAGGAGACCGGGGTCGACGTCGTTCGCCCGCAACGGTTGCAGCACCTCCTCGGTCAGGGAGACCACAGAGAGGTGCCGAGCCGAGATGTTCACCGACATCGGAAGCAGGCCGATCTCGTCGTCACGTCCCCATTCCTCGAGCTGGCGCGCCGCCTCACGGAGCACCCAACGGTCGACGGCCAGGATCAGATCGCTCCGCTCGGCCAGCGGGATGAACACCGCGGGCGACATGTACTGCCCACCGGCCTGACGCCACCGCAACAAGGCCTCGACCGACGAGAGCCGGCCCGTTGTGGCGTCCACGATGGGCTGATAGTGCAATTCGAGCTCGTCGCTCTCGACCGCCAGCTCCAGCGCTTTTTCGGTGGTGACCCGTTCCTGTTGCCGCGCCTTGAGTTCGTCGCTGCAGAAGTTGACCCGTGACCGCCCCTCGGCCTTGGCCTCATAGAGCGCCAGGTCCGCATCGCGGAGCAATTCCTCGGGCGTCGAGATGGGCGTTGCCAGAGCCACGCCGATGCTGGCGCTCATGGCCAACGAGAGACCATCGGCCTCCACCGGCTCGATGATGGCGCCGAGCACGCGCCCGGCCAGATCCAAGGCCGAGGCAAGATCGTCTGCCGGCTCGGCAATGACCACGAACTCATCACCACCGATGCGACCGAGATGATCACCCACGCGGATGGTGCCCTGAATTCGCTTGGCGATCGTTCGCAACACTTGATCGCCGGCCTCGTGGCCGTGGGTGTCGTTCACCGACTTGAACCCGTCGATGTCGATGAACAGCACTGCCAACTCACGGTCGCTGCGGCGAAAGCGGCCAAGCGCCTGCCCGAGATGACCCATGGTGCTCGAACGGTTCGACACCCCGGTGAGGCCGTCGTGAGTGGCCTCGTGCAACAACCGTTCACGAAACTCCTCCCGCTCGGCGATCGACGTGGCCAGCGCCGAGAGGGCGTCGCGTAGTGACGAACCGAGGCGGCCGGTGGTCTCCATCTGGAAGGCAGGACTGTCCAGCTGGCGGTCGGCGAGCGCGGTCGCCATCCGCTCGGCCACGCTCATGTTGGCCACCGCCTCGTTGAGGGCACGGGCAGCGGCACGAACTTCGGCCGGCCCTCCCTCGCTCAGGCTCTCGGCCGCGCGGCCTTCACGGAGCTGACCGACCACCGCGGCCATGCGTCGGAGGGGGCGGATGATCCAGACACTGGCCAATGCCACGGCCAACGCAGCCGCCAGGCCCATGAGCGTGGTCAGCTTCACCGCTCGGTTCCGGGAGGCCTCGGCCTGCTGTTGAATCATCTCCGACCGTCCGAGCACTTCGCTCGACACGGCCGCCACGAACTCGACATGATGATCGACGGCCTCGAGGGAGGTGAGGAATGATCGTCCTTCGGCCGGCAGGTCGCCCAACCTCACCTCCGAGATGAGGTTGGGCGCCGACGACCCCTCGGCCAGCAGCTGATCGTTCATCGCGTCGACGCGTTGAAAGAACGACTGCACGGACGGTTCGACGGCGACCTCGTTCCAGAGCGCTTCCAGACGCTCCTCACGATCGAGTCGCGACGTCAACGTCTCGGCGCTGGCGCGGTAGGAAAGTCGGGACAGCAGCAGTCGAGTGAGGGCGTCGACGTTCGAGCGATCGCCCGGCCGGCTGACGTTGAAGCGGGCGCTGAAGTAGGCCTCGGTCATGTGCGACGTCGCCTCCCGAAGGCGCACCGAGGTCTCCAGGACTCGGACCGCATCGGTCATACCATTGGCGTCGACCACTCCGCTGGTCAAGCGACGAATCGTGCGGAGATCTTCGGAGATCGAGTCACTCAGAGCGGTTTCGACCTCGTTGTAGGCCGCCTCGAGCTCGACGCTCGCTGCATCCGGCCGTGAGGCCCCACGCGCTTGCTCGAGGAGACTGACGGCCTCGGCGGGAAGGACTCCGCCCGACGTCGCCTCATCGACGGCGACCCGGGCTGCCGAGTACTCGGTCTCGACGTCGAACCCCGCCAGTTGTTCGATGAATCCTGGCGGAATCCTCAACTGGTTGACTGCACCCAGTCCGTGGGCCCAATAGGACTCGGTCGTGATCAAGGCTTCCGCTCGGATCGAGGCATCCAGATGAGCCGTCAGATCGGCGACTTGGGTGGTCAGGGCCACCTGCTGAGCGGACTCCTCGACATCGGTGGCGGCCAGCCAGCCCAGGCCCAGGAGCGGAACGAGTGCAACGACCGCGAACAACGAGCCCACCCCAGGGGCGAATCGAGGCAAGTCTGTGCTCATGCAGCAGTGTCGGCAGGTTGCCATCCGATCAAAAGCGACTCATGTCCCACTTCTTTGAGTCAAAGCACTCAGTTCTGCAGTGGCAGTGCATGCTCTGCCAAGAAGTCGAGTTCGGCGTCCCAGCCATCTCGGAGCGACATGGGGCGGAGCACGAACTTGCTGATCCCTGCGTCGATGTGTCGCCCAAGCAAGGCGACGATCTCGGACGCACCCACCGGGAGGATGTCAGCACGATCCACCGGCGCATCACCGTCGCCGGCCGCCCGTTTCATCACCGCGGCAGCGGTCGCATCGTCGAGCATCAGTCGTTCGTAGGGGATGCTGATGCCGAAATGATCGTCGTCGATCCTTCGACCGACGCTCGCAGCGACCGCCTCGATGGTGCGTCGGCTCTGTGACGCCTGGGCCGGCGTGGCCCGGGCGCCAAGCCAGCCGTCACCATGCGTTGCGGTGAGTTGCAGCCCCTTCGGGCCGTTGCCACCGAGCCAGATCTCGAGCGGCGCCTGCACCGGCTCGGGACCAACGGTCACCTCGTCGTAGCGATAGTCGGCGAACTCATCGGTCACCGCTTCACCGGCCCACCAGCGCCGGCAGAGCTCGATGGTCTTCGCCAGCACGACGTTGCGGTCGACACCTTCGACGCCCAATGCCGCCCGCTCGGTTCGCGAGCCGATGCCCGGCATGAATGCCAACAACAGCCGACCATCGGTGAGCCGATCGAGATGCGCAAGCTCCTTGGCCAACAGCAAGGGATTGCGACCCGGGATCACCACGTTGGTGCCCAGCTTCAGTCGAGTCGTGCGAGCTGAGGCAATGGCCAGGGCCATCAGGGGCTCGACCGCCGGTGTGAGCGGCGTATCGGACAGCCACAGAGTGTCGAAACGACGCTTCTCGAGGCCGTCGACGAGGTCGGCGAGACCCTCACGATCGCAGGGGGTGTTGGTGCCGGCAACCGCGATTCGAATCTTCATCGTTCACCTACTCACTCGTGCGCCCGGCCGAAAACGGCTGAGGTCCGACCACGCTACAACTCCAAGCCCTAGCGTCGGCACATGGACATCGGACTCCTCGCCTTTCCCAGCGACCTCACCATGGATCCCGCAGCACTGGCGGTCGCTGCGGAAGAACGCGGCTTCGAATCGCTGTTCTACCCCGAGCACAGCCATCTACCGGCCGCCAGTGGAGGCTGGCCCGGTGGGCCGGTCATTCCCGACCACTACGCCCACACGCTCGACCTCTTCACCTCGCTCGGCGCCGCCGCCGGGGCAACCAGTCGAATCAAGCTGGGAAGCGGTATCTGCTTGGTCCCACAGCACGACGCGCTGTGGTTGGCCAAGCAAGTGGCGACCGTCGACCACATCTCGAACGGCCGCTTCGTGTTCGGTATCGGCTTCGGTTGGAACGCCGCCGAACTCGGTCATCACGGCGTTGCGTTCAACGAACGCCGCGACCGCACCCGCGAGCACATCGAAGCCATGAAGGCGTTGTGGGCCGATGAGGATCTTGCGTCCTTCGACGGGCGCTGGACGAACTTCAGCGAGGCCCGGACCTACCCGAAGCCGACCCAACGCCCGCATCCACCCATCCTCATTGCCGCGGGCGCAGGCCCCAAGCTTCGCTCCGCAGTCACCGACTACGCGAACGGGTGGGCACCCATCCAGGGGCGCAACGAGATCATCGACGAACTCCCGGCGCTGCGATCGGCATGGGCGGAAGCCGGCCACCGGCCCGACGCACTCCAGATCACAGTGTTCGGAGCCACACCCAACGCCGAGAACCTCGAACGGTTGGCAGCAGCCGGCGTGCAACGAGCAGCACTGGGGTTGCCCGTCGCCGGTCGCGACGAGCTGCTCTCGGCCATGGACCGTTTGGCGATGCTCCTTCCCAGGTGATCGGGAACCCTGCGACACCACGGGAACAAGTCGATGACTCCCACGGTTTCGGGGGCATGACCACATCGCTGAACGGATACCCCCGGCTGCCGGCTCGGTTGTCGGAGACTCGTCGAGCGCTGCACCGGCTCGCCGCATACGTCATTGCCCCGACCCGCCATCGCAGCACTGGTCGGTTCGGTCTCCGATCGACGCCCAACGGATTCGGCACGCCACGCTTCGACGATGGCCGCTGTGTACGCGTGGACGGTACGACATTGATCGATGAACGCGCCGGTTCACGTCGTTCCCACCGGATCACCTCGATCCAGGCTGCAGCGGATTTTCTCGGCTCCTCGATCGACACCGAGACAGCAGCCGAACACGACACTCCGGCTCTCGGACTGGTCGACGTCGATCTTCGCCTCGACCAGCCGGCGTCGGAGTTCCTCGGCGCATGGTTCGCCATGGCCTTCGCTGCCCTCGACCGGCTCCGCACCGACGGCGAAGCGGTCGCACCGAGCGAACCCCAGCTCTGGCCCGGCCACTTCGACGCGGCGATCGAGGAAGGAGACGACGCTCATCGGGGCAGCTATGGCGCGTCGCCCGGTGACGATGCCATCGACGAGCCCTACCTGTACCTCAGCGCGTGGTGGCCCGACAAGGCCGGTCTCGACGGTTCCGATCCCTTCTGGAATGCCACGGGCTTCACCGGACGAGTGCTGCGCTACTCCGACGTTGCACCATCGGTGGATCCCGTCGAGGTCGCGTACACGTTCTGGCGAGAGGCGCGAGATCACCTTCGTTAGGCCGCCGTTCCCGGAACGGGTCCGTCAATCGCCGTCTCGGGACCACAGCTGCTGGGCGAGCGGACCCGTCTGCCGCTCGATGACTTCCATCGCATCACAGATGAGGTCCTCCCGATAACGCTGACCGACGATCTGCACGGCCGAGGGACGACCGTCGACCATGCCCGTGGCGATCACACCGGCGGGCAGGCCGAGGTAGTTGACACCCGTGCTGTAGATGGCGGCATCGAAGAGATCCTTGGTGGCCTCGAAGCTGCCTGCGTCGTAGTCCCAGTCGAACAGCGGCCGCATCAGGAATGGTGTCAGTACCAGCGGATGCTCGCTGAGGAACACGTTCCACTGGCGCATCAGACGAGTCCGGTGCCCAAAGGCGTTGATGTAGGCGTCACGATCGAGGATCTCCGACAGTTCGTAGTACCAGTCGAAGATGGTCTGGATGGTTTCGCTGCCGTGCTGACGAATGGCGGGATCGATGGTCGCCTGCATCTCGGTGGTGCCCGCCCGGAACCACTCGCGGGCCGATTCGATGATCGGCGGAGGCTCGACCTCGACCACCCGGTAGCCGGCATCGGCCAGCATCGACGCCGAGTCTCGAACCGACTGCACGATGTCCGGATGGATGTCGTAGCCGGCCGACTCGGTGGTGACCGCGACCGTGATCGGCGAACCGAGGTCGGGTCCGTTCCACGGGACCGGAGGGCAATTGGGGTCGCGTGGGTCGTGGCCGATGATGACCGAGGTGCCCAATCGCACATCACGGGCCTCCCGGGCGATGAGCCCCTGACAGGACATGGCCTGTGACAACGGACCTCGCTCGGCCGCCGCCGTCGAGTTGAACACCGGCACACGGAACGTCGTGGGCTTCACCGTGCAGGTGCCATTGGCGGTCGAGGGAAATCGCAAGGAGCCCCCGATGTCGTTGCCGTGATGCAGCGGACCGAACCCGACTGCCGCCGACACGCCGGCTCCACCGGAGGAACCACCGGGTGACGCAGCATCGTCCCAAGGGTTGAACGTTCGACCTCGCAACGGGTTGTCGGTGGTCGCCCGCATCGAGAACTCGGGCACGTTGGTACGACCGACGATGATGGCCCCGGCATTCCTGAGGTTCCGCACCAGCGGCGCATCCTCGGTGGCAATGAGCTCTGCGTACGCCGGTATCCCGTTGGGCGTCGACTCGCCCACCATGTCGACGTTCTCCTTGATGGTGACCGGGACGCCATGGAGCGGGCCGATCTGCTGACCCCCGACGCGGGCCTCATCGGCCGCCTTCGCCTCTGACAGGGCTGAGTCACGGAGATCGACGGTGATGGCATTGAGGCGACCGTTGCGCTGCTCGATCCGTTCGGCAACCGACTGCATCACCTCGACGCAGGAGAACGATCCCGAGGCAACGCCCTCGGCGACCTCGACGGCGCTCAGCTTCCACAGCTCGGTCATGGGCGCGCGCTCCTCAGGACCCGGGGGCGATGACGGTCTCGACCATGGCGACGTGCATGTTCTCGACTCGTTTGGGCTGATCGGCAAAGGCGGCAGCGCGTTCGGGTGAATCGGCAAATCGGGCAAAGGCCTCGTCGAAGTCGCCGGGATGGCTCACGGCCCAGGTCAACTCGTTCTTCTCCCGATCGACCAGCATGAACTCGACCTTGAAGCCGAACTCCGCCCGAACGGCGCTGATCGTGGGGAACCAGGCGAGGAGGTCATCCATCTGACCTTCGACGACTTCGTAACGGCGTAGCTGCATGGCCATCGGGGACTCCAACTCTCGGCGATGATTGATCGGGCCACGCTAGACGACTCCGAGCACGGTCGGCACCGTCGACGTCGCCCGAGGCGCTCCTAGGGTAGGACGGGTGACTGCTCCCGCCTTCGAAACCCTCGAGCCGCCGCGACCGACGCCGGACGAGGTGCGGCTCGAGCTGGCGGCCCATGTCAAGGCATTGGCAGGACCGGGGGCCGAGCCCCGCCCGGAGCAGATCGAGGCGGTGACCGCCGTGGTCTCGGGTCGGCGGCGGACCCTGCTGGTGGCCCGCACCGGATTCGGGAAGTCCGCGGTGTACTTCTCGGCGACGCGCATGCTGCGCGATCGCGGTTGGGGCCCGACGGTGGTGGTGTCACCGCTGCTGGCCTTGATGCGCGATCAGGTTGCGGCCGCCCAGCGTCTGGGGCTCGTTGCCGAAACCATCAACTCGTCCAACATCGACGCCTGGGACGCCATCGAGTCGCGCATACTGGGCAACGAAGTCGATCTCCTCCTCATCGCCCCCGAGCGACTGGCCAACGCAGGCTTTCGCCAACGTGTCTTCTCGACGATGCGATCGCTGCCCTTTGCCCTCGTCTGCGACGAGGCCCACTGCATCTCGGACTGGGGACACGACTTCCGTCCCGACTACCGGCGACTTCGCCGCCTCCTGGCCGAGCTGCCGGCGTGGACTCCGGTGCTTGCCACCACGGCCACGGCGAATCAACGTGTGACCGATGACGTGGCCCGGCAACTGGGAGACGACACCCTCGTCCTGCGGACCTCCCTCGACCGTGAGTCGCTCCACCTGAGCGTGGTCGACCTCGACAACGACGCCCAGCGTCTCGCCTGGCTGACCGAGGCCATGGGGCAACTGGGTGGTTCGGGCATCATCTACTGCCTCACACAGGCGCAGGCGGAGGAAACTGCCGGTTGGCTACGCACCGAGGGCCACAAGGTCGAGGCGTACACCGGCAGTGTCGACCCCGGACGTCGACTCCGGTTGGAGGATGCACTGCGCGACAACGCGCTCAAGGCCCTGGTGGCCACCTCCGCGCTCGGCATGGGCTTCGACAAGGGCGACCTTGCGTTCTGTGTCCATCTGGGGCTGCCTCCCTCACCGGTCGCGTACTATCAGCAGATCGGTCGTGCCGGCCGCAACCTCCCTCGAGCCGAGGTGATCGCGCTGCCCCGGCCGGTCGAGGACGCAGCCGTGTGGCGTTGGTTCGAGTCGGTCTCGCTGCCCTCCGCCCAGATCTGCGAGACCGCGCTCGATCAGCTCGATCGCTCACGTCCGACATCGGCCACGACACTCGAGACGAGCGTCAACCTCGGCCGGAGCCGACTCAGCACCCTGATGAACATCCTCGAGGTAGAGGGTGCCGTCGAGCGTCGATCCGGCGGCTGGGTCCGAACCGATCAACCGTGGAGCTACGACACCGAGCTCGCCGTCACCCTCAGCACCTTGCGACGAGTGGAGTCCGAACAGATGCTGGCCTGGGCCGACCTGGACCGCTGTCGTCTGCGCTACCTGCGCGAGGCGCTCGACGACGCCGAGGCGTCGGACTGCGGTCGCTGCGATCGATGCCTCGGTGGCACCTCCTTCTGGCAGCAGACGCCGGACGAGCAGCTGGTCATCCGGGCCAACGACTTCCTACGCAACGGTGACCTCGTCATCGACGTGCGGAAGCAATGGCCTTCAGGCCTCGACGAACCGAAGGGGCGTATCCCCGCCGCCCGCCAGGCCCGAGCCGGTCGAGCGCTGGCCCGCCTGGGCGACGGCGGGTGGAGCACGCCACTCGGCGGGCTGATCGCCGCGGCCGACCGAGGTCAATCCGCCGAGCCCTCCTCGGAGTTGCTCGACGCACTTGCAGCCTTGCTCAAGGCGTGGGACTGGGACGAGCGACCGACCTGGATCTGCCCCATGCCATCGCGTCGCCGATCGACACTCATCGACGGCGTGGCCGCCGGCCTCGGACGCCTGGGAAAACTTCCCGTGCACCGGGCACTCCGCGAACGCACCCTCGCCGACGCCACCTTCCAGGCGGACCAGGCCAACTCGGCCCACCAGGTGGCCAACCTCTGGGGGCGCATCGAGCTCGACCCTGCCGGCTTCCCGAACGACCCTGCCGTCGCCGCCGGGCCGGTGTTGCTCATCGATGACCAAGTCGATTCTCGCTGGACCATCACGCTCGCCGCCTGGGAGCTGACCGGCGCGGGGGTACCCCAGGTCCTGCCTCTCGTGCTTCGCACCAGCTGAAATCCCCGGTCCGGGCCGCGCCTCGGGGACGATCCGACGGATGAAGGCTCAGTCGGAGCTCGGGGCCACCGCTGCACTGGTGGAAATGCGCGGCTCGGTGGCCGCGTGGGCGACACCGTCGACCAGATCGATCATGTGCGCGTGTCCGACATTGACCGGCCGGTGCTCGACCCGATGTCCCCGACGTTCGAGCCCTGAGATCCAGGCCCGGGGGGCGGTGGGCTCGAGAATGACATTCGGGCGATCGGGCTCGTACCAGGTGTCGAAGCCGTTCGAGCTCGGCGGTTCGAGGATCCAACGCGAAGCCGCCAGGATCTGCGCCGGGGTCTCACGGTTGTGCAGCAGCCGAGCGACGAGCTGGAGCACGATCTGGGGTTGGGCGTCGCCCCCCATCGAACCGAGCACGGTGCGGAGGCGGCCATCGACATGGGTGATCAGTGCCGGCGACAACGTATGGGGCGGTCGACGCCGGGGGCGGTATTCGGCCGGGTGTCCCCCTTGGAGTGAGAAGCCGTTACCCCGGTTGTGCAGAAAGATGCCCGTCCCCGGAACGACCAGATGGACGCCGAACCCCGAAGCATTCGACTGGATCAACGAGACGCCACCACCATCGGCATCGGTCGCTGTCAGGTGGATGGTGCCCCCGCCACCGTAGGTGTCGCCGAGATTCGCCACGGCGTCGGGGCGGATGTTGGCCCGCCGAGCATCCAGACGTGCGGCGTCGATCAGCGCCCATCCATCGGCGCCGTCGTAGAGCGAGTCGAGTCGGTCGTAGCCGGCATGACGTGCAGCCTCGATGAGATAGTGGGTCCACAGATCGTCGGCGATGTCGGGAAGGTCGAGTCCTTCGGCGATGCCGGCGGCGGCCAGCGTCAGGTAACCCTGGGAGTTGGGAGGAATCGTCCACAGCCGGTGGCCCCACACGTCGATCGAGAGTGGGGTGACCCATTCGGCGTGCACGTGTTCGAGGTCCTGGCGCTCGTACTCGCCCTGGCCGAGCTCGATCAAGGCGTCTCCGAACTCGCCGAGGTAGTACGCCTCACGCCCACCGTCGGCCACCGCTCGCAACATGCGAGCCACATCCGGACGACGCAACACCGACCCCGCCTCGAGATCCTGGTAGCCATCGGCACCGGCGACGTCGGCGACCCGGCGCGCTGCGCCGGCGAGATGATCGGAGACGATGAAGCCGTCGGCTGCGTATCCGATCGCCGGCTCCAGCAACGTGCCGAGCGGCAAGGTCGCGAACCGCTCGGCCAGCACCGTCCAGCCATCCACGCAGCCCGGCACCGGCGATGATGCCACGTCGCCGCGGAACGGCATGCGCGAATGCCCCGCCGCTCGCAGGCGCTCGGGATTCGCCCCGCTGCCCGCCCATCCCGAGGCATTCAGACAAGCGGGGTCTCCCTCGGCCACGTGGACCAACGCGAACAGGTCACCGCCCATGCCGCACATGTGTTGGGTGGTCACGGCCAACACCGCGGACGCCGCGATGGCCGCGTCGACCGCGTTTCCCCCGGCGGCGAGCATGGATGCACCGGCGACGGACGCTCGTCGATCGACAGTGCAGACGGCTCCGGTCGAGCTTCGTATCGCCAGTTCGTTCACGTCGGGGAACCCTACGGGCTCCATCGGCTGCGGGCAACGGTCCCGGGTCGATCCGACCGCGGCTCCAGCTCGTGCCCGCTCGGGGGCCCCTCAGACCGCGGCGCCGGTCAATCGACCGATACCCAACGCGATCAGCAACGCCAGCGATCCCCCGATGAACACCCGAATCGCCGCCGGCCGCTGGGGCGCACCCCCCAGTCGCGCGGCAAACGCCCCGAGGAAGACCAGGCCGACGACGGTGACGATCATGGTCATCGGAACCCGGAGCGTGGCCGACGCGACGAGAACGACGAGGATGGGGATGATCGCCCCGAGGACGAAACTCGTGGCCGACACGATGCTGGCCTGCAGCGGGTCGGCCAAGGAGTCCGGGTCGATGCCGAGTTCATCGCGAGCGTGGACCGCCAGCGCATCCCCCGACGACAACTCGTCGGCGACCTGTTCGGCCAGCGCACGGCTCAGGCCCCTGGCCTGATAGATGGCCACCAACTCCTCGCGCTCGTCCTCGGGCGCCTCGACCAGCTCACGCCGCTCGAGTTCGAGATCAGCTCGTTCGGTGTCGAGCTGTGAGCTCACCGAGACGTACTCACCGGCAGCCATCGACAGGGCACCGGCCGTCAGACCGGCGACACCGGCCACCAGGATGCCCGACCGCGAGGAGTCGGCGGCGGCCACCCCGACCATCAAGCTCGCGGTGGAGATGAGTCCGTCATTCGCACCGAGGACACCGGCTCGCAGCCAGGCGGCTCGCCCGGCCAGATGCCGTTCGGAGGCCTGATGCGACGGAAGCGTGCGGGTCATCTCGCCAGTATCGCAGCAGCCGCGTGCGTCTCGACCGGTCGTCCCGGGGACCATCGGGTGGCCCGGTCCCACCACGACAACTAGCGTCCGCTCCATGGACACCGCTGATCGCCTCGAACTGCACGAGCTCCCGGGCCGCTACGGCGACGCCATCGACGACCGCAACTGGGAGGGGCTGCGCCGGATCTTCACCGAAGACGCGACGTTCGACCTCACCGACATCGGTGGACCCAAGCTCGAGGGCCTCGCCGAGATCTGTCGGTACATGGATGAGGAGGCAACCCATCCGCTGACCCACCTCATGACCAACATCTACGTCGATGAGCACCCCGATGGCGCGAAGATGTACTTCCGCATCGTCGCCAGGGCCAAGGGCGGGGTGTTCGGCACGGCGTCGTATTACGACGACGTCGTCAGGACCCCAGAGGGTTGGCGAGTGAAGGACCGAGTCATCACCGGTCGTCGCCGCCCGAGGGACTGACGGTCATGGACGTTCGAACCCAGATGCGCCGAGCGGCCCGGTTCAACCAGCACCGGACGGCCATCATCACCGAACACACATCGATCACGTTCGCCGAGTCCTGGTCTCGGGGTTGCCGCCTGGCGAACGCCCTTGCCTCCCTGGGGGTGAGGCCGGGTGATCGAGTCGGCGGGCTCGAGGACAACAACCTGGCCGCCGCCGACTTCTTCGTCGGCACCGCCGCCGGCGGCTTCGTCCGTAACCCGTTGTACCCACGCAACTCACGCGAGGCCCACACCCACATGCTCGACCACACCCAGTGCAAGGTGCTGGTGGTCGATCCCCCGTACGCCGAGGCGGTTGCCGGCCTCGAGCACGAGCTCGCTGACCTGACGCACATCATCGTGCGCGACGAGCACTACGAGGACTGGCTGGCATCGTTCCCCGACACCGATCCCGATCCGACGATCCACGAGAACGACTGGTTCATCGTTCGCCACAGCGGGGGAACGACCGGACGGCCCAAGGGTGTCGGGTACACCCATCGCACGTGGATCAACGCCAATCGCGACTGGTTCTACCCGTTCCCTCCCCTCGAGACCGGTGACGTCGTCGGACACGTCGGACCGATCTCGCACGGTTCGGGGTACTTCTTCCTGCCGGGATGGATGGCCGGTGCCGCCAATCTGTTGATCGACGGGTTCGAGCCGGGCAAGGTCATGGACCTCATGGTCGAGCACGGCGTCACCCATCTCTTCCTCGTTCCGACGATGATCAACGCCATGGTCCGCCACCCCACGGCGACGTCCCGGGATTGGTCGAGGCTGCGCTGCCTCAACTCGGCCGGATCACCGATCACCGACGACACCGCACTGTTGGCCCATCAGGTGTTCGGTGACCGACTGTGGCAGCTCTACGGTGAGACCGAAGCGCTGCCGGCCGTGGTCATGAGCCCCCGCGAGTGGTTCGGCACCTGGGAAGGATCGACCCCCTTGCGGGCGGCCGGTCGATTGATGCCCTGGTCGGAGCTGGAGATCTGCGACCCCGATTCCCTCGAACCGCTCGAGGTCGGCGAGGAAGGCGAGATCGTCCTTCGCACCGATGGGCAGATGCTCGGCTTCTGGGACGAACCCGAGCTCACGGCATCGCGTATGCTCGATCGCCACGATGGCGGCAAGGCCTGGGTGCTGACCGGCGACATCGGGCGGCTGGACGAGAACGGCTTCCTCTACGTCCTCGACCGCAAGGACGACATGATCATCAGTGGCGGCTTCAACATCTGGCCGGCGGAACTCGAGTCGATCCTCACCGATCATCCGGCGGTCATCGAGGCTGCCGTCTTCGGGGTACCCCACGAACGATGGGGCGAAACGCCCTTCGCCCAATGCCAGGTGACCGACCTCGATGCGGTCGACGCCGAGGAGCTCATCGCCCTGTGCTCCGAGAAGCTGGGCTCGTACAAGAAACCATCGGGGGTCGTGCTCACCTTGGAGCCCCTGCCCAAGAGCCCCGTGGGGAAACTCATGCGCAAGACGCTGCGGGAGCCGTATTGGGCCGGCCATGAACGTCGGGTCGCCGGGAGCTGAGTGATCGTCTACGGTCCCGACCGTGGAACTTTCCCCAGCCGCGCTGGAGCGCATCCAGCGGTTCGCCACCGAGCCCGAGGCGGCCCCCGGATCCACCACCGACTGGGCGACGCCGCTCGTCCTCGGCCTGATGGCGGCGACGACACCGGCGGCAACCGAGCACCCTGTCGAGTTGCTCGACCGAATCGTGGCCCGTCGGCTGCGCTCCCGGGTCGTACCCGAGACCATCGACCCCACGGCCGATCCGATCACTGCGCCCGGTTCGTTCGCCTACCCCGCCCACCTACTGCTCACCCTCGGCATCCGGGCGATGATCGAAGCGAGCGACCGCTCGGACGAGACCTTTCTGGTCGCGAGGGACGACCGCCACGAATACCCGTGGACGCATCGGGCCCTCGCCCACCACGTCGCTGCGTCGTTGACCCGACCGGCGACGTGCACGAGCGGCGATTCGATCGATCCCCTCGCCCTGGCGGCCGCCGGGCTGGGACTGCTGCTCCACGACCGTCGTTTCGACACCGCCTTGTACGGTGCAGCTCTCGATGCCTGGTGGCCCATCGCCCGGGATCACATCGTCATGCAGGCGGCGATGGACGGTTCGGGCATCGAGGCGGCGCTGACCTCGCTGCTGCTGACACCGCAGGCCAGTGGCACCGCGCACAGCGAGATCGCTGACTGCCCGAGCCTCGACGTCCTGGCCTCCACCGACGCAGCCGAACTCGAAGCGATGTTGACGATGCCCGCCGCAGAGGCGGCCGAACGCCTCACCGACTTCGCCGTCGCGCCCTTGGAGCGCTGTCCGCAGATCGTCGACATCGACCACCACAAACTGGCCGTCACCCGCGCCGAGTGGATCGCCGGCGCGCTGTTCGTGAAGGTCGTGGTCTTCGAGGAGGACCCGACAGCGACGACCACCTATCGGATCATCGGCGCAGAGCCTCGACTCTGGTACCTGACGGGTATCGATGGAGCCTGGATGGACGTCACCTCCAGCGCAGTCATCATGCGCCAACCTCTGGTGAGCGGCATCCTCGAGTTCACCCCCGGCAGCTACTGACCTGAGGTCACGGCGAGGTCATTCGGGTCCGAAGTCGACCGAGTGAGGGCTCACTCAGTCGATCTGCTGGGCGATATCGTCGCTCCGTGACCGTCCCGCCCGCCGGTCGGTCCGGTCGATCACCTGATCGCTCGCTCACCCGATGCTCTGCTTCGAGCCCCACACACCGGCCGAGATCGTCGACCTGTTCCCCAACGGCGTGGGCGCGAACGAGGCCCTGAGTCCTCGGTCACCCACCCACCCCACCTCGGCAACCGCCAAAGGCCACGCATGAGTCTTCGCCAACTGCTCCGAACCCACCTGTGGCCTTATCGCCGGACGCTCTGGATCGTCGTGGCCTTCCAGGCCATCCAGACAGCGGCGACCCTGACGCTGCCCGCGCTCAACTCGGACCTCATCAACCGCGGCGTCCTCGTCGGCGACAACGGATACATCTGGCGAGTCGGAGGTGTCATGATCGCCTTCAGCTTCGTGCAGATCGTCTTTGCTGCCATCGCCGTGTGGTTCGGAGCCCGAGCGGCCATGGGCTTCGGGCGTGACGTTCGCCGCGACCTCTTCCATCAGGTGACGAGCTACTCCGCCCGAGAAGTCGGTCAGTTCGGTGCGCCGTCGCTGATCACCCGAATCACCAACGACGTACAACAGGTGCAACAGCTGGTGGTGCTGGCGGCCACCATGATGGTGGCCGCTCCGCTGACGATGGTCATCGGCATCATGATGGCCATCAGAGAGGATGCCGGCCTGTCCCTGATCCTCATCGTCGTCATCCCGGCCACGGTCCTGGTACTCGGGTCGGTGGTCTACCGGATGGTTCCCAGCTTCCAACAGATGCAGATCCGCATCGATCGGGTCAATGCCGTGCTCCGAGAGCAGATCACCGGCATCAGAGTGGTGCGGGCCTTCGTTCGCGAGCCGCAAGAGGCTGCTCGATTCGCCCAGGCGAACGCCGAGCTGACCGAGACCTCGTTGCGGGCCGGTCGCCTCATGGCGTCGATGTTCCCGACGGTGGGCCTGGTGGTCAACATCTCGAGCCTGGCCGTGCTGTGGATCGGTGCCGACCGCATCGACGCCGGCAACATGCTCCCCGGTTCGCTGGTCGCCTACCTGAGCTACCTCATCCAGATCCTCATCTCGGTGGTGATGCTCACCTTCATGGTCTCGATGTTGCCTCGGGCAGCCGTCGCCGCCGAACGGATCGTTCAGGTCCTCCAAACCGATTCGTCGGTCCGGCCACCCGAGCATCCCATCACCGACCTCCCCGAGCGGGGAACCCTCGAGTTCAGAGGGGTGAGCTTCCGCTACGAGGGTGCCCAGCAACCGGTGCTGCACGACATCTCGTTCCGCGTCGAAGCGGGTGAGACCGTGGCCATCATCGGGAGCACCGGCGCCGGCAAGACGACAATGGCCAACCTCATCGCCCGACTGTTCGACGCCAGCGAGGGCATGGTGCTCGTCGACGGCGTCGACGTGAAGGAACTCGATCCCGACCTCCTCTGGGGAAAGGTCGGCTACGTTCCACAGCGAGCCTTCCTGTTCTCGGGCACCGTCGAATCGAACCTGCGTTTCGGTCGTCCGTCAGCGACCGATGCCGAGCTCTGGCGAGCGCTCGAGATCGCCCAGGCATCCGGCTTCGTCCAGGCCATGCCCGACGGCATCCAGAGCACCATCTCACAGGGCGGATCGAACGTATCCGGCGGCCAGCGCCAGCGTCTCTCCATCGCCCGGGCGCTGGTTGCCCAACCGGAGATCTACGTCTTCGACGATTCGTTCTCCGCACTCGACCTCGCCACCGATGCCCGATTGCGGGCGGCGCTCGAACCCGAGACGACAAAGGCTGCGGTGGTGATCGTGGCGCAGCGGGTGTCGACGATCGCCGACGCCGACGAGATCCTGGTCATCGAGGACGGCCGCATCGTGGGCCGGGGCCGACACCAGGACCTGATCGTGTCCTGTCCGACCTACGCCGAGATCGTTGCGTCACAGCTCGGAGAAGGAGCAGTCGCATGACTTCCCCCACGAACGACGGACGAGCAGGGGACGACGACGTCATCTCCACCACCGGTAGAGCTGCACGACGCGGCAGCTTCGGGCCAGGCGGAGGGGCCGGGATGCCGGCCGAGAAGAGCAAGGACTTCCGCAAGTCGATCCGCCGGCTCGGCGCCATTCTCGGTGCCGAGACCCTACTCCTGGTCGTGGCGCTCGTCCTCACGATCGGCAGCGTGATGCTGGTGGTTCTCGGCCCCCGTCTCCTCGGCCAGGCCACCGACATCATCATCAGCGGCTTCCGCTCGGGCGACCTGGACTTCAGCGCCCTGCACCGCAAGCTCGCCGTCATCGCCGTCATCTATCTGGGCTCCTGGGCGCTCGCCTACACCCAGGCCTACCTTCTGGCGGGGGTACTCCAGCGATCGATGTTCGCCCTTCGCGAGTCCGTCGAGCACAAGATCAATCGTCTCCCGCTCAGCTACATCGACCGCCAGGCGCGGGGCGATCTCCTCAGTCGGGTCACCAACGACATCGACAACCTCGCCCAGAGCCTGCAACAGACCACCAGCCAGATCGTCACCTCGTTGCTGACCCTCATCGGGGTGATCGTCATGATGTTCGTCATCTCCCCGATGCTCGCAGCCATCGCCCTCATCACCGTTCCCACCTCGATCTGGCTGATGAAGATGATCGCCGGCAGGGCCCGCCCCCGGTTCATCTCGCAATGGCGTTACACCGGCAGTCTCAACGCTCAGGCCGAGGAGGTGTTCACCGGCCACGCGATCGTGAAGAGTTTCGGCCGTCAGCGTGACGTCGAGAA
>JAHECQ010000311.1 GCA_024641625.1 Acidimicrobiales bacterium
CTCGGTTCCGCGCAACCGGCGAGGTGATGCTCGATGCGCCGCTGGCCGACGCGCTCGCCCACCAGAGCTTGCGGGCGCAGTCCGATCGTTCGGTCGTCGGTCGGGCCTCGATCTCGGTGCAGGAGACACGGGTCGTCGTGGAACTCGAGGGTGAGGTTCCGTTCACCCTGCTTCGTCTGGTGGCTCCGGGGCGAGGATTCACCATCAGGGTCCAGGCGGAGGCCGCGCCTCGGTCGGGCTGAGCCTGCTTGTCGAGTGTCGTCGAGCCGGGGCGAACGTCAGAGGATGCAGCCGTAGTGAGCGGACGACACGAGCCGGACGTACTTGTCGCGGACCGAACCGGGGCGCACGCGGTCACTCAGGTCGGGTGCCCGCCAGTCGGCCATCCGGCGTTCGATCTCGTCGTCGGGTAGCTCGACGTTCAAGGTGCGGGCCACCGGGTCGATCACGATCCAGTCGCCGTCGCGGACTGCGGCCAGCGGGCCGCCACGGGCGGCCTCAGGTGAGATGTGGCCGATGAGGATCCCATGTGACACACCCGAGAAGCGTCCGTCGGTGATGAGGGCCACGTCGCCCCCCAGCCCACGACCCTGCAGGGCAATGGTGAGCATGACCATCTCGGGCATCCCCGGCCCACCGACCGGACCCACGTTGCGCACCACCACGACGGTGCCGGGGGTGATCGACCCGGCACGGATCGCGGCCATGGTTTCGGGCTCGGAGTCGAACACCCTGGCTTGACCTCGGAACTGTCCGTTGTCCAACGTCTTGCCCGACAGCTTCAGCAGGCAGCTCTGGGGCGCCAGGTTGCCGGTCAGCACGCTGATGTGATTGTTCGGCGCAGCAATGGGCGAGCCCACCGGATGCACCAGGTCCTGAGCACCCAGCTCGTCGAGCGTGGGGACATCGGCGAGGTTCTCGGCCAGAGTCTTGCCGGTAACGGTGATCGCATCGCCGTGAAGCAGACCGTTGCGCAGCAGCTCCTTCATCACGATCGGCACGCCACCGAGGGCGTGCAAGGAGGCCATGGCGTAGGGGCCGTGCGGCTGGAGGCCGGCGATCAGTGGAACTCGCTCGCCGATCTGCTGGATGCGTTCGATGGTGATCGGCACCTGTGCCTCGCGGGCGATGGCGAGCAGGTGAAGGTAGAGGTTGGTCGATCCGCCCATGGCGTACACGGTGGTGATGGCGTTCTCGAAGGCCTGCTCCGTCATGATGTCGAGCGGCCGAATCCCCTCGGCCATGAGCCGGAACAACGCGTCCACGCTAGCTGCGGCCTGTGCCCGGACATCGGCGTGAAGGTCACTGTGGGCGTCGTAGTCGGCGGGGTGTGAGGCACCCCGGGGAAGCATCATGCCGATGGACTCGGCGATGGTGCTCATGGTGTTGGCGGTGAACATGGCGCCGCAGGTGCCGCTGCCGGGCATCACGCTCAACTCCAGCTGCCGGAGCTCGTCGGCACTGATGCGCCCCGCCTCGTGTGCGGCCCGTCCTTCGGCGTAGTCGAGAATGGTGAGATTGTTGCCCTTGGACGCCCAAGGCTCGAAGGCCACCTGCCCAGGGGAGCTGGTACCCGGGTAGAGCACCAGGCCGAACGCGTTGGTCCGGGCCAGTGGCATCATTGCCGCTGCCCCCGTTTTGTCGCAGCCGGAGATGACGATCATGGCGTCCCCGTGGTGGGCGTAGTGGCCGATCTCGAAGCAGTCGGCGACGACGTCCCGTGACACGAGGCTGTAGCCGGCATTGGGCGTGCCCTGGGTGAGGGCGTCGGAGACGGCCGGCGCGCCGACCACCAGCCCCTCACCCCCGGCGTCGTGAATCAGCTCGCGGAGCAGATCGGTGATGGTGGCGACGCGGTTGTTGCACCGGTGTGCGTTGGTGTACGCACTGGCGATCGTCACGACGGCCTCCGTCCGGGCCACTTCGTCGGGTTCGAACCCGGCGGCGCGGAGCTCGACCCGAGACTCGGTCCAGTATTTGTTCGTTGCGTTCACGGGGACGTCCTCTGGTTGGGGCATCGAGGCCAGGCGATGGGCGGATGCTAGCCAGGTGGTGGCGTGCCGTCCCGATTGCGGGTCGAGGCGACTTCATCAACGCAGACATCCCTAGGCTTGGGTGGGTGAATGCCCCCGTTGACGTGGTGGCCGACGCGAGACGTCGACTGCTCGGTTCGTTCCCGATGGTCAACGGCCATCCTGATGTCGCCGGCGTGCTCCGGGACCCCGAGTTGCTCGCCCTGTTGGGCCCGGCGTTGGCCGATCCGTTCGTCGGGGCGGGGGTCACCAAGGTGATCGCTCCCGAGGCGCGGGGCCCGATCCTCGGTGCGCTCGTGGCAGTTCGGCTCGGCGCTGGTCTGGTGCTGGCTCGCAAGGAGGATCGCAATCATCCCGGCGCCGATCAACGCATGCGTTCGGCACCGGGTTGGCGGGGTGAGCCGATCGATTTCCAGACTCGAAGCTTCGACCTGGGGGCGACCGATCGGGTGCTGATCGTCGACGACTGGATCACCACCGGTTCGACGGCCGAGGTTCTGACCGAGGTCATCTCCGCCGCCGGCGCGGTGGTCGCCGGCGTGTCGGTCTTGGTCGACAAGGCAGATGCGGCGACCCGACGGCGGTTCGCGCTCCATGGTCTTGTCGACTTCGAGGCATTGATCGACCCGACACGGTCGAGGTCCTGAACGAAGCCGGACCCGCTGGCAGGCATCGGGAGACCACGATCGTCGACCTGCGCCGGGCCAAACGACCCATCGGTTCATTGAGTTCACCCATAAAGGTTTGCCACGCCATGGTCCACAGTGGGCGATGTGTGGTTGATGGTCGGTCTTGCTCTGGGCGCAGTGGTGTATGCGCTGCTCGGCGTTGTCGGGGTGCTCTGGGGCACGCGGGCAACGTTGAGCGGTGACGGCGATTCGGCTGGTCTCCGGGCCGGGGTCGGCCTGCTCGATACCCCTGGGCAAAGGGGAACCGTCGTGCGGCGACGGGTCACGATCCTTCCCGACTCCGACGTTCCCGATGTCGGGGATTCCTGAGCCTCCCCGAGGCCTGGCCAACCGGCCTGGGGGAGTCCCATCTCACCGGCCAGACACGGGACGGGTCAGGCCTCGGACCTGACGACGTCGATCCCCTCGGGATCTACCGGGCTTCCGTCGTATTTGAGACGGTTGTGGCTGTGACCGACATGGTGAAGGCCGAACGCCGACTGGACAGCGGTGTACATGCCCATCGCCTCCTGTGCGTTGTTCACCGACTGCTTGGCCAAGGTGAGTCCGAACATCGGTCGTTTGGCGATGTGGGCCGCGAGTTCGAGCGTCTCGGCCTCGAGGCGTTCGCGTGGGACCACTCGGCTGACCATGCCGTGCTGCAAGGCTTCCTGGGCGCCGATGGCGCGACCGGTGAACAGCATGTCCTTCGCCAACCGGGCACCGGCCTCGTATGGGTGGACGAAATACTCATGGCCGTTCACCCCGAAGGCGACCACGGGATCGGAGAAGGTTGCGTCCTCGGAGCAGACGATCATGTCCATCGGCCAGACCAACATCAGGCCGCCGGCGATCACCTTGCCCTGGACAGAGGCGATCGTCGGCTTCGGCAGGTTTCGCCACCGCCAGCACAGGCCGACGTACATCTCCGCCTCCCGAGCCATGAAGCCCTCGGCGCCATCAGCATCGAAATGGCATTGGGTGCCGATCGTGGGTAGCTGATTGATGTCACTCGTCGACCGCAGGTCGTGTCCCGACGAGAAGTGCTTGCCGTCCGCCGCGAGCACCACCACGCGGATCTCGGGATCACGCATGGCCTTGTCGAATGCCTGGTTGATCTCCGTCAGCATCTGGTAGTCCTGGGCGTTCGCGACCTCGGGGCGGGCCAGGGTGACCCTGGCCACGCGGTCGACGGGCACGTCGTAACGCACCCGCTCCCAAGTCGGGTTCGCTGAGGTGTCGGTGTCGGTGTCGGTGTCGGTGTCGGTGTCGGACGAAGGACTCATGCCTGGCGTTCTAGCCTCAAACGAGAGGCCACGGCCAACGGTGGCCGTCGGTGTCGTCCTCGGGGAAGACGCCCTCCTCGACCACGGCTGCTGCCCGCCTCATCATCGCGTCGATCTCGACGCGGTCGAGCAGGGCACAGATGTCGGCCGGAGCTCCCTGTTCGACGAAGATCTCGACCCGGGCGAGATCTTGTTCGGGGATGGGTTCGCCGACGAAGTCCCACAGAACCGTCCGCAACTTCCATTGCGCGTGGAACGAGAGACCGTGATCGATGCCGTAGACGTGACCGTCCCGGCCCAGCAAGCAGTGTCCGGACTTGCGGTCGGTGTTGTTGGCGATCAGGTCGAGCAAGCAGAGTTGCATGAGGTCTCCGGTGCCCACACGCGCCTCGTGCATGGTGAAGTAGTGCTGCGAGAAGTCGGCGTCGACGAAGGCCTGAAGCGAGCCCTCCCCGAATGGTCCGACCGCAATTGCCGTGGGTGGAATGACACGAAACCCGAGAGCTTGGGCAAGTCGGTAGGTGGCCACCTCCCGTTTGTACAACGCGGGGGGGAAGTCCCAGAGTGGTCGTTCACCGCGACCCGGCTTGTAGATACCGCGATGCTCGATCTCCTTGCCGTCGGCCGCGTACCCCGAGACGTTCACCAACAGGGTGGTGTTCGAGCTGTAGGGCATGCGGCCCTCGACCTCGATATCCCCGGACTCGAACAACTCGACGAGGGTGTGGGCGGGGAGGTCGAAGGCCGAGTCCGGGCGATCAGCCATGGATCAGTTGAGTCGGGGGCAGAGGTGGCCGTCGCGTCCCTCGGGTTGGCCGCAGAGGCGACACGGCGGCCGGCCCTTGGACATGAGGAGCTCTGCCTGGGCGATGAACGCGCGAGCCTGGGCGGACGTGATGTGGATACGGAGCCGGGCTCCCGTGCTGATGTCCTCGAAGAAGTCGGCGTCCAGCTCGCTCAACTCCTCCTCGTCTTCGTCCTCGAGCACCATTTCCTCGAGCACGAGGACGACTCGACTCTCGGCCTCGTCG
>JAHECQ010000312.1 GCA_024641625.1 Acidimicrobiales bacterium
GGGCCGCTGGCCGGTCATCTCGGGGAGGGCGGTGCCGGACTGATCGACCGACTGTGTGACCTGTCCCCCACGGGCGACATCGAACTTGCTGCCGGTTGGATCGGCCATCGGGTCGACTCCAATTGGAAGATGTGGCCCGAGAGCGACAACGACGGGTACCACCTGAACTGGGTGCACGCCTCGATGGTCGACGCCGCCCCCGACACCTACTACGAGGAGACCGTGCTGGGCGGGGAGACCGGCAACCAGTCGCTGGCGGTCGACTGGGGGCTCGGCCATGTCGAGCTGGACTTCCGACCGAGCTACCGGTCCGAGTTGGCCTGGCTCGGTACCACACGAGACCGCGTGTCCGACTACTGCGACGCGGTCGAGGCCCGGCTGGGTGTCGAGCGCGGGAAGCGGGTGCTGTGGGATGGTCCGCCCCACGCCCTGGTGTTCCCCAACCTGTTCCTCGGCGAGATGAACGTGGCCATCATCGAGCCGCTGGCCCCCGACCGGATGACGCATTGGCACACCGCCGTGCAACTCCAAGGTGTCGACCCGGCGTTCAATCAGCGGCTCCGTCGTCAGTCCGAAGCGGCGATGGGACCGGCCGCGTTCATCGTCCCCGACGACGCCGTTACCGCCGAGCGGATGCAGATGGCCATGGCGGCCAGCCGACCGAGTTGGGCGGCCGAGGGCCGCTCGTGGATCGACATGAGTCGAGGAGCCCTCCGGGAGCAGGAAGGGCCCGAGGGGCAGCGCCAGGCGTTGGTTTCCGACGAGACCACGAATCGCGGGTTCTGGCGCCGCTACCGCAGCATCATGACCGAGCCGACACCGACGGCCACCTCCGGCACCCGAGTACGGCTGCGATGAGCGGACAGCAGATCACCGATGCCGAGTTCCGCGCGATCGAGCAGTTCCTGTTCCTCGAAGCCCGCCTGGCCGACGAGTCCCGGTACGAGGAATGGGAGGCCCTCCTGGCCGACGACATGCACTACTGGGTGCCGGCGGGGTCGGTCGACACAACAGCGGGACCAGGTGAGCAACTCTCGTACATCAACGACAACCGAGCTCGATTGGGTACACGCCTGCGGCAACTGCGAACCGGGAAGCGTCACGCCCAAACCCCGGTGTCCCCCATGCGACGCATCGTGTCGAACATCGAGGTGCTGGAACGGCTCGACGATGGTTTCCGGATCGGTTCCAATGTGGTGGTCTACGAGCTGGCGGTACAGGCGACCGGCACCCTTCGCCTGTGGCCCGGTCGAGTGACCCATGGCCTGCGTCGCACCGCCGACGAGTTCCTGATGACGTCCAAGACGATCGAACTGGTCACCGCCGGGTTGGCTCAGCACAATCTCGCGTTCCTGCTCTGACGCACGTGCCTGCGCTGAATCGCCGGGTTTGGTTCGTCAAGGCGGACTGGCGTCCCCCCGGGGGCCGTCGGTCCCTACGCCACCCCGGAGGCCACGGCTCCCAGAGGCTGCACGACGTGTTCGGCGAACAGGTCGAACGAGCGGGCAACCTCGTAGCGGTCGAGATCCCCCCATCCGAACCCACCCACGAAGTAGTCGGTGCCGGCCTCGGCCTCGAACTGCCGGCAGTGTTCGAGCACGGTGGAGGGTGAGCCGACGACCACCGCCTGGACCGACTTGGCCAGGTCGTAGTCGCCGCCCAGGGTCGGATCACCCGGTGGCGCCAGTTGATAGCGTCGGAACAGGGTCGTCAGATGGTCGGTGAACGCAGCCCAGGAGCGGCGACCGATGGCGTCGGCCTCGGCGTCGGTCGGAGCGACGATGATGCGTCGGATGCCACCGATCATGGGCTCGTGATGACCGCCTGGTCCGGATGCATCGAAGAGCTCGCGATAGCGGGCCGATGCAGCGGCGATGCCGGCCAGCGGACCGCCCGCCATCGTGCGGACCCCCATCCTTGCCGCCGTCTCGAGGGTGCCGGGACGCCACAACGGCGGGCTCGGTTGCTGATACGGCCCGACCTCGATCGGTACGTCGTCATAGTGGTGGAACCGGCCCTCGTAGCTGAACAGACCCTTGGTCGTCATTGCCTTGAGCACGATGTCGAGGGCCTCGTTGGTCGCGTCGTCGCCGTCGTCGGGATCGAGCCCCCAGAGCAGGTGCTCGGGGATGCTGATGCCCTTACCGAAGCCGATCTCCAATCGACCCTCCGACAGCTGGTCGAGCATGCAGAGTTCCTCGAACAGGCGAAGCGGATGGTAGAAGGGAAACAGGTGCACCAACGAGCACACCCGCAGACGCGATGTGCGTTCGATGACCGACGCCAGGAAGAGGTTGATGCTCGGCGCGGCGTCCAGCGGAATGAGATGATGCTCGGATTTGTGCCAACCCCAGAACCCGGCCTCCTCGGCCCGCACCGCAAGTTGAATCCGATCCCGGTACAGCTCATGGAGCGGGGAGTTACCCGGATGTTCGAGTTGATCGAAAACGCCGAAACGCAAGGTCATCGGAGGTCCTGTCGGAAGTCGATGTGGCTGGTTCGGTGCAAACTCTTGCAGAAGGTGACGTTGATGACAGAATCCGGCCATGACCAGTGCCCCTGACGCCCCCTCTGTCTCCCCCGGTGCCGGAGATCTCGTTCGTGTCGACGTGGTCGACCATGTCGCCCGTCTCACCATCGATCGACCCGAGCGAATGAACGCCTTCGACGATCACACCCACGTCGCGTTCAGCAATGCCATCGATCGGGTGGAGTCCGACGACGACATCTGGGTGGCCGTCGTCACCGGCGCCGGTGACCGAGCCTTCAGCGCCGGGCGGGACCTCAAATGGACGGCGGCGATGAACCAGGCCAGTGCCGAGGAACAGGCGGCATCGGCCGATCGAATGGCGGGCGCGACCCGCCTGCAGGATCGTTTCGATCTGACGAAGCCCTTCATCGCCCGAGTCAACGGACACGCCCTGGGTGGCGGGCTCGAGCTTGCCCTCGCCTGCGACATCATCGTGGTCGCCGAACACGCCGACCTCGGTCTGCCCGAGCCGCGGCGTGGCCTCATCGCCGGAGCGATGGGCGTGCATCGCCTGCCTCGCCATGTGCCCTATCACGTGGCCATGGGGCACCTCCTGACCGGGCGACCGATGACGGCCGCTCGGGCCTACGAGCTGGGCCTGGTCAACGAGGTCGTGGAAAGCAGCCGACTCGACGCCGCGGTGGATGGGTGGATCGCCGACATCCTTCGGTGCTCCCCCATCGCTGTTCGTGCCACCAAACAGTCGGCGGTGGGTGCGCTGCACCTGTCGTTGGCCGAAGCCAACCGCTACGTGGCCCCGTGGGAGGCCCGGCGACGCGTCAGCGCCGACGCCAAGGAGGGTCCTCGGGCCTTCGCCGAGAAGCGCACACCGAACTGGCTCGGACGATGAGCGTACGGACGGTGGTAGTGGTGGGTGTCGTGCGATGACCGCGCCATTGGCCGGAGTGCGCGTGCTCGAAGTGGCCAACATGATCGCCGCGCCGTCGATGGCGGCGCTGATGGCCGATCTCGGTGCCGACGTCGTCAAGGTCGAACCGCTCAGTGGCGACATTCTGCGGAACTCGGTGCTCGACGGCGACGGGCCCGATCCCTACTGGGAGCTCGACAATCGTGGGAAGCGGGGCATCGCCGTCGACTTGTCCCAGCCCGACGGGGTGGCGCTCGTCCACCGGCTGGCAGCCACGGCCGACGTGTTCGTCACCAACCTCACCGCCGATCGTATGGCCAAGTTCTCGCTCACGGTGGCCGAGATCCGAACCGTTGCGCCGCGGTGCATCCACGCCTCGCTCTCGGGATACGGCACCACCGGACCCGACGCCCAGCGCCTGGCCTATGACATGACTGCGTTCTTCGCACGTGGTGGTGTCCAGTCGCTGGTCAGCGACCCGAACGGGGCACCGCCGGCGTTCCGACCCGGACAGGGCGATCACACCTCGGCCTTGTCGCTGTTGTCGGCAACGCTGGCTGCGCTGCGACTGCGGGATCTCACCGGTGAAGTCACCACCGTCGAGGTGGCACTGATGCAGGTGGCCGGATGGACGATCGCCAGCGACCTGTCGGTTGCGTTGGTCACCGGTGCCGGGCCCGAGCGCCGCCCCAGAGCCGAATGGCCGTCCCCGCTCACCTGTCGTTTCCGTTGTGCCGACGATGAATGGGTCGCGCTGTGCATGCCCGGCCCTCGGGACTTCTGGCCGGCGTTCGTGGGTTGCCTCGGCCACCCCGAATGGCTCGACGACCCGCGCTTTGCCACCGTGCAGGCCCGTCGGGACAACGCCAAGGCCATCATCGAAGCCTGTGACGCCGCGTTTGCGACCGCGCCCCGTTCCGAGTGGGCCCAGCGTCTCGATCGAGCCGGCCTCACGTGGGGCCCGATTCAGAGCATCGAGACGCTGGTGGATGACCCCGCCCTGCACGAGTTGGGAGCCCTCACCCTCATCGAGGATCATCCTCGCGGTCCGTTCCAGACGGTTGCTGCGCCATTCCACATCCATGGGGCCGATGTCGCCGTCAGAGGTCGGGCCCCCGACTTGGGCGAACACACCCGGGAGGTCCTGCTCGAGGCGGGTCTCGGATCAGACGAGATCGATCGCCTCATCGCCAACCGAACCCTCAGCTGAACCGGGCGCAACCCTGTGCCCCTGCTCGGCGGCATCGTCTGGTGGAACGGCCGGAAGATCCCGGTGTGGGGCCGGCATTCCCCGAGACTCTCGCCGGCCATGTCGACGACCCAAGCCGGTGCCGACAGCTGCACCGGGCCGAGTACGTCGAACTGCCTGCGCTCGTTTGTCCAGATTCGTCGTCTGTGAAACAGTCTGTGGAACTCACGTGAAGCTGCCATGGCGTGGCCGACCATTTTCCCAGGTTGGCGAGCTGAGACACGGCTGTCTCAAGGCACCGACCCACCTCGGCGGTGCAGTCGCCGTAGTGGTGCAACTCCTCGAGAAGCTCGTGGAGCGCTGGCTGGCCCGAGTCCAGTCAGTCGAACGGCAAAGGAAGCGCAATGACACATCCCAACGCAACCGACA
>JAHECQ010000313.1 GCA_024641625.1 Acidimicrobiales bacterium
CCGAGCCACAAGCCGGCCGGTTTGACGGAGCCGACTGGCTCGGTCCCTTGTCGGAGTTGTTGCTCTGTGTTCCCGGCAGGGGTGGTGGAGAGCGGGCAGAACGAGGGCATCAGCTGAAAACCTCGACGGCCCCGACCTGCGGGTTTCCGCTGGTCAGGGCCACACTGGCTAGCGCCCTCGGCAGGATTCGAACCTGCGCACACGGCTCCGGAGGCCGATGCTCTATCCCCTGAGCTACGAGGGCAGACACGAGATGCTAGCGGGCTTACCCAACGATCACCCGCCGGGTCCCGGGGGCAACGGAGGCGGTCATCGACGGGACCTTCAGTCGGGTTCTGTTCGCCTGGTGGGGGAACGCGAATCGGCACGGGCCCCGAACGCGAAACTGTGCCGTTCGTCCTGGTCAGCCCCGGTACCCTCCACGAGGTGATACGCGACGAACTTCTGGCCGCAGTGCGGGCAGCACTCTCATCCCTGGGCGTCGACCCGGTTCCCGACTCGGTCGTGGTCGAACGCCCCGCCAATCGTGATCACGGAGACTGGTCGACCAATGGTGCCCTGGTGTGCTCGAAGCTCGCAGGGCGCAACCCGCGCGAGCTGGGACAGGCGCTCATCGACACGCTGAGCGCCAAGCCACCACCGCACGTCGAATCCCTCGAGATCGCGGGGCCTGGCTTCGTCAACTTCCGACTGGCCAACACGTGGCTGTACGACGTGCTCACCTCGGTGCTCGTCGAAGGCGAAGCCGACTATGGCCGAAGTCCGATGGGCGGTGGGATGCGGGTGAACGTCGAGTTCGTGTCGGCCAACCCCACCGGCCCGTTGCATGCCGGCCACGGGCGGTGGGCGGCCTACGGCGATTCGCTGTGCCGGCTGTTCGCTCGTTGCGGCTACGTCCCGAATTCCGAGGCCTACGTCAACGACCGCGGGGTGCAGATCACCCTGTTCGGCCAGTCCCTGGCTGCCCGCAAGGCTGGGCAACCGGTGCCTGAGGACGGCTATCAGGGCGAGTACGTGAAGGAATGGGCCGAGGAGATGCCCGACGGAGTGGACCCGGCCGAATGGGGTCTGCAGCGTGCCCTGCAGGACCAGCGCGAGGCACTGGCTTCGATGCACGTCGAGTTCGACACCTGGTCGAGCGAGAAGGAGTCGGTGGCCGCCGGCTACATGCAGCGCGCGCTCGAACGCCTTCGAGCCGCGGGCCACATCTTCGAGGAGGGCGGTGCCACCTGGTTGCGCACCACGACCTTCGGGGACGACAAGGACCGCGTGCTGATCAAGAGCGACGGCGAGCCCACCTACCTCCTGCCCGACATCGGCTACCACGAGAGCAAATACGAACGGGGCGATCACCTCGTCACCGTGCTCGGGGCCGATCACCACGGGTACACCGCCCGGATGCGGGCCGCGCTGGTGGGGCTGGGTCACTCGCCCGAGAGTTACGAGCCGATCATCGGCCAGAACGTGAAGCTCGTCCGCCACGGACAGGAGCTGAAACTGTCGAAACGCACGGGCACGATGATCGAAGTGCGGGAACTCATCGACGACGTCGGCCCCGACGTCGCCCGCTTCGCCTACCTGCTCCAGTCGATCGACACGTCACAGACGCTCGACATCGATGTGTTGCGGGCGCAGGCATCGGAGAACCCCGTCTACTACGTGCAGTACGCACACGCGCGTATTCATGCCATCGGCCGAGAGGCTGCCAATCGCGGTGTCGAACGAGGTTCGCTGGCCGACACCGACCTCACGCAGCTCACCCATGAACGCGAGCTGGAACTGCTGCGGGTGCTGTCGACGTTGCCCGAGGTCACCGAACTCGCCTGCAACGACCGTGCCCCCCACAAGATGGCGAACTGGGTTCGCGAGCTGGCCGCTGCCTTCCACGGCTTCTATCGAGACTGCCCCATTCTCCGCAACGACATCGATCCGCCGTTGGCTCAGGCCCGACTCTGGCTCGTCGAGGCAACCCGCATCGGGCTGGCGATCGGTCTCGATCTGCTGGGAGTGGATGCACCGGAGGAGATGTGACCGCAGTTGTGCACTCTGCGTCGCCCGTGCCGTGGCATCTCCTTCCCGACCAATCGAGCGTGGGGGCCAACGGTCAACTCCTGATCGGAGGATGCGACACGCTGGAACTGGCGGCAGAGTTCGGTACGCCACTGTTCGTCTATGACGAACAGCATCTTCGCTCCCGGTGTCGCGAAGCCGTCGCGGCCTTCGGCCGGCACGCCACCTATGCCTCGAAGGCGTTCCTCTGTACCGCAATGGCGCGCCTGGCCCACGAAGAAGGCATGAGCATCGATGTCGCCACCGGCGGCGAACTCCACGTTGCTCTGGCCGCCGGCGTCCCGGCCGGCCATCTCGTGATGCACGGCAACAACAAGTCCAGTCACGAACTGGCCATGGCACTCGATGCCGGGGTGGGACGCATCGTCGTCGACTCCGATGCCGAACTCGATCGCATCGAAGCGCTGGTGGCCGCCGGCGCCGGCGCTCCCGCCATTCTGCTCCGGGTCACTCCGGGGGTCGAGGCCCACACGCATGAATTCATCTCGACCGGCCAGGACGACTCGAAGTTCGGCTTCACCGTCTCGACCGGTGCGGCGACCAATGCCGTGGAGCGGGCCATGGCGAGCGACGCCGTCCACCTCGTCGGGATCCACGCCCACATCGGGTCGCAGGTGTTCCGGGCCGAGTCCTTTGCCGAAGCCCTGACCGTGCTCGGCGCCTTTGCCGCGCCCTACGGCCTGCCCGATCTCGTCATTGGCGGAGGGCTCGGCGTCGCCTACGTCGAAGGTGAGGAGGCGCCGACCATCTCGCAGTGGGCTCGCATCCTGACCGACAGCGCAACGGCCGCCGGTATCACCGCGACCCTCGGCATCGAGCCCGGCCGATCGATCGTGGCGTCGGCCGCAGTCACCCTGTACACCGTCGGGACAGTGAAGGAACTGCCCGACATTCGTACGTACGTCTCGGTCGATGGCGGCATGAGCGACAACCCTCGGCCCGTGCTCTACGGGTCGGGCTACGAGGCCTTCCTGCCCCGCGCGGTCGCTGCGCCTCGCCCGTTGCCGGTGCGGATCGTCGGCAAACACTGCGAGTCGGGCGACATCCTGGTGCGCGACGGCCGACTCCCGGCCGATTTCTCGGTGGGTGACGTCCTCGCAACCCCGGTCACCGGCGCGTACGGACATTCCATGGGTTCCAACTACAACAAGGTGTTGAGACCGCCAGTGGTGTTCTGCGTCGGTGGCGACGCGCGCTTGGTCGTGCGGCGTGAAACCTACGACGACCTCCTCCTCACCGACCTAGGGTTGCAGCCATGACCTCTTCGCCAGTCACCATTGGTCTCCTCGGGTGCGGCAGTGTCGGTGGCGCCCTGGTCGAGCTCATCGCCGAGCGGGCCGACGCCATCGCCGACACCACCGGCCTGCGTCTTGGGATCGGCTCCGTCGCCGTGCGAAGCGCGGCCAAGAGTCGCAGCGGCCTCTCCGACGATCTCCTCACCACCGACGCCCGTGCCGTGGTCAACGATCCCACCATCGACGTGATCGTCGAGGTCATCGGTGGCATCGAACCCGCCCGTGAACTCATTCTCGAGGCGATGAAGAACGGCAAGCCGGTCATCACCGCCAACAAGGAACTGCTGGCCAACTGCGGGGCCGAACTCTACGGCGCGGCGGCTGCTGCCGGCGTCGATCTGCTGTTCGAGGCGGCCGCCGCCGGCGCCATCCCGATCGTTCGGCCGCTACGCGAATCGCTTCTCGGCGAGGACGTCCGACGGATCATGGGCATCGTCAACGGCACGACCAACTACATCCTGACCAAGATGGCCGAGGAGGGTGCCGACTACGGCGAAGCGCTCGGCGAGGCGCAACGGCTGGGCTACGCCGAGCGGGACCCGACGGCCGACGTCGAGGGCTTCGACGCGGGGGCCAAGGCAGCCATCATGGCCTCGTTGGCCTTCGGGGCGCGGGTCGTGGCCGGCGACGTCTACCACGAAGGCATCTCGGAGGTCAGCCAGGCCGACATCGCCTTCGCTCACCGGCTCGGGTACGAGATCAAGTTGCTGGCGATCGCCGAGGTCTTCGGGACCGGCACCGATCGTGAGATCGGGGTGCGGGTACACCCTTCGATGGTGCCGGCTGATCATCCGCTTGCTGCGGTGCGCGACAGCTACAACGCGGTGTTCGTCGAAGGCGCAGCAGCCGGCCAGCTGATGTTCTACGGCAGGGGAGCGGGCGGTCGGCCGACGGCCAGCGCCGTGCTCGGCGACCTCATCGACGCCGCCCTCAATCTCGGGCAGCGATCGCATCGACGCGTGCCCGGCGGCGGTCAACCGGCCAAGATCCGCCCCATCGACGAGCTGGAGAGTGCCTACTACCTCAACCTCGAGGTCGACGACTCGCCGGGTGTGTTGGCCGAAGTGGCCGGTGTCTTCGGCCGCCACGGTGTCTCGATCCGGTCGATGGAACAAGAAGGTCTCGGCCGGGAGGCCCGATTGGTGTTCATCACCCACTTGGCCAGAGAGCGCGATCTCCAGGCGACGGTTTCCGAGCTCCGCTCGCTCGGTGTGGTCACCGGCGTTCGCAGCCTGATGCGGGTCATCGGCGAGTAACCGGAGATCCGATGACCGCCGACAGTCCCGCGCCTTCGCCCGCCTCGGTCCCGGTGCCGGCCCGCTATCTCTCGACTCGGGGCCTGGCCCCCGAGCTCGACTTTGCCGACGCATTGCTGACCGGGCTCGCCACCGACGGCGGGCTCTATTGCCCGGCCGACATCCCCTCGCTGCCGTCGGTCGCCGGTCTTGGCTATGCCGAGGCGGCAGCGTTGGTGATGTGGCCCTTCGTGGTCGGGTCGATCGAGGCCGACGACTTCCGCTCCATGGTCGCCGACTCCTATCGGGGCTTTCGTCACCCTGATGTGTGTCCCGTGGTCGAATTGGGCGACAACCAGTATCTGCTCGACCTGACCCAGGGCCCCACCCTCGCGTTCAAGGAT
>JAHECQ010000314.1 GCA_024641625.1 Acidimicrobiales bacterium
CAAATTGAGATCGTTGCGTTCGTACTGCATGCGAACCAGATCGGCCAGAATCGACCGCTGGTCGTAGTCCTTGCCGGACTCGACGATGAGCAGCTTGTTGCGGTACTCATCGGGTGAACCCAGACCGTAGATACAGCTGACCGATGCGACCACGATGGTGTCGCGTCGAGTCAGCAGCGATGCCGTGGTGCTGTGGCGCAGCCGGTCGATCTCGTCGTTGACCGATGAGTCCTTCTCGATGTAGGTGTCGGAGGAGGGGATGTAGGCCTCGGGCTGGTAGTAGTCGTAGTAGCTGACGAAGTACTCGACACGGTTCTCGGGGAAGAACTCCTTGAACTCGTTGGCCAGCTGGGCCGCCAGCGACTTGTTGGGCGCCAACACCAGGGTGGGTCGCTGCACGTGTTCGATGGTCCAGGCAATCGTGGCCGACTTGCCCGATCCGGTGATTCCGAGCAGCGTCTGGGCCTTGTCACCCCGTTGAATGCCCTCGACCAACTGCTCGATGGCGGCCGGCTGGTCGCCCGCCGGCTCGTACTCGGTGACCATCTTGAACGCAGGCATGGAGACAGCCTATCGACGCAGTGTGACAGCATCCGGAGCAGTGGGCGGCGCCCGGCCCCGGCTTGGTCTCAGGAACCGGGTGGCCAGGGCGTCGGCTCGAGACCGTCGATCCAGGCCCGGCAACGGTCCACCTCCGCGTCGAGGGCATCGAGATCGCCACCGTTGTCGATCACGAAGTCGGCCAGCGCCAGGCGATCTTCCCGGCTCGCCTGCGACGCAATGCGCGCTCGGGCGTCGGCTTCGCTGAAGCCGCGAAGCGACATCAGCCGGTGGACGGCCACGTCCGTCGGACAATCGATGACGATGACCGCCGAAGCGCCATGGCGATTGCCCGTCTCGACCAGCAGCGGGATGTCCAGCACCACCACTTGGTCGGTATCGGCGTGGGCCTCGACCCGAGCCCGCGTCGCCACCTTGACCGCCGGATGCACGATGTTGTTGATGGCCTCGAGCTCGGTCTTGTCACCAAAGACGATCGAGGCCACCGCCGCTCGGTCGAGCGAGCCGTCGGCAGCGACGATGCGATCACCCCACCGGGCGACCATGGCCTCGAACACGGGCCGGCCGGGCTGCTGCAACTCGCGGACCAACAGGTCGGAGTCGATGATCACCGCACCTCGATCGGTGAGACGTTCCGACACGGAAGATTTACCGGAGCCGATTCCTCCGGTCAGAGCGATGAGGCGCATGAACCGAACCTAGCGGACAACGCCGACAGGGCCCAATGGCCCCTGTGTCGAAGCCGAGACGCAGCGATGTGCCCATTTCGGATGGACCGAAAGACTCAACTCTGGGCCGAATGGACCGATCGAAGGGTGTCAGTCGAATCCCCGCCGCCCATCCCCTGACAGGCACGATGTCCGACACCTTCGCCGCATCCTTGACGAGTGAGCCCGAGCCTCTGGTCGCGCCATTCAGTCGCCTTCGCGGTGCCGGCGGACCCGAACGCGAGGGCTTCGGATCCCTGGCTGTCGTCGGCGCCACCGATCGGCTCGCTCCCTTCAATCCGGCCATCCTCGCTGTTCGATGGTCCTCGACCGTCGCCTGCTTCGCGCTCGGCGCCGGCGCGTTCATCCAGCAGGATCTCCGAATCGTGCCCTGGATGATCGCCATTCTCGCGAACACGTTCATCCGCACCCTCAGCCCACTGGTCTACGACGGAAGCACCCGCAACCTCATCAATCTCCTGGTCGAGATCGGCCTGCACGTCCTGGCTCTCACCTCGACCGGCTTCTGGGATTCGCCCTTGGTGTTCTCACTGGTCAACGCCATCATTCTCGCCGGGTTTGCTCGAGGGTTCGCCTTCGCCGGACGCATCGCCGCGGCGTCGGGCATCGCCGTGTCGCTGCCCTACCTGAGCGAATCGGACTATTCCTGGACCGCAATCACCCGAGCGGCGCAGTGGCTGGTGGTGCTCGGCCTGGTGGCCATTGTCGCCGGCTACGCCCGCCGCATCAGCGGCGAAGCCTCCCGGCAACACACGATCGCCCTCGACCGGTTGAACCGGTTGTCCGACGCAAACTCGCTGCTGTTCAACCTGCATCGCATCGCCCAGACAATGCCTGTATCCCTGAATCTCGACGAGGTCCTGACCTCCACCATCGTCCGACTTCGCACCCTGGTCGATTTCGACGCGGCGTGCATCCTCGTCATCGACGAGACCGATGGCAGTTGGGTGGTCGCACGCCGTCAGGCGATGCGAATCGGACAGCTGCTCGGTGGAGACGAACTTCCGGCTCCGGCTCGCTCGGCCATCGATCGACTCGTCGTCGATCTCCGGCCCGATCTCGATCTCTCGGGACCCGGCTTCAACATCGGGTCGATGTGCGGCATCTACGCACCCATGCGAGCGCGAGGGGCGCTCATCGGTCTGCTCGCCATCGAGAGCAATGCTTCGGGACGATTCGACGAGCGAGACCGCCAGGTTCTGGAGAGTTACGTCGAGCCCGTGGCGCTGGCCATCGACAACGCCCGCTGGTTCGCTCGCCTGCGCACGGTGGGGGCCGACGAAGAGCGCACCCGCATCGCCCGGGACCTTCACGATCGCATCGGCCAGTCGCTGGCCTACCTCGGCTTCGAGATCGATCGGGTGATCAGCCACGATCTCGAGGATCTGCCGGTGACCGACGAGCTCGAGCAGCTGAGAACCGATCTTCGCGGTGTCACCAGCGAAGTACGAGAAACGCTCTACGACCTTCGCACCGACGTGGCCACGGGAAAGGACTTCGTCGACACCCTCGAGGAGTTCGCCCGGCGGGTCACCGAGCGAAGCGAGATCACGATCGAACTCGACTGTGAAGCATCGTTCCGCCTCCCGATCCTGCAGGAACGCGAAGTGTGGCGCATCGCCCAGGAGGCATTGGTCAACGTCGAACGACACGCCGAGGCGGATCGAGTCGACGTTCGTTGGCGCTGCGAGCCGGGCTACGCCTGCCTCGAAGTCATCGACGACGGCTGCGGGTTCGCGGTCGGCAAGACAGGTCGCCAGGATTCCTACGGAATTCTGGGAATGCGAGAAAGAGCGTCGAGCATCGGCGCCTCGTTGGAGTTGACCTCCAAACCAGGAGAAGGGACAACACTCAGGTGCATCCTCGCACAGGCGTGAGGCCACAAGGCTTTCCCACGCAGAACCCAGCCCACCGTCACGTCATCGGCGGGGCGTCGAACATTCGTCTGATGCTGGCCGACGACCATCGGATGCTTCGGGAGGGGCTTCGCCGCTCCATGACCGAACGCGGCTTCGACGTGGTCGGCGAAGCCCGGGACGGAGCCGAAGCAGTCGATCTGGCAGCAGCGCTGCGGCCCGACGTCATACTCATGGACGTGACCATGCCCGAGATGGACGGTGTCGAAGCCACCCGCCAGATCAAGGCTCGACACCCCGAGATCCGGATCGTGATGCTCACCATGCACGCCGACCAGGACGTCTTGGCCGATGCCATCAGAGCAGGAGCCAACGGCTATCTGGTAAAGGACTGCTCGACGGACGAGATCTCATCGGCCATCGAGAGTGTCGCCAGTGGTGAGACCGCTCTGTCCCCGCGTCTGGCCGCCTCGATGCTCGCCGAGGTGCGGCGCATCGATCTCGCCGCCGAGACCGACCGGATCATCACCAAACGCGAGGAGGAGGTCCTGCAGCTGATCGCCAACGGTTGCAGTACGCCCGAGGTGGCCGAGCAGCTGTACATCAGCCAGAAGACCGTCAAGAACCACCTCGCCTCGATCTATCAGAAGCTCGATGCCCGCGACCGCACACAGGCGGTGTTGGCTGCGGTTCGGATGGGGATCGTCACGCTCGATTGAGGCCCGACAAATGAGGCTACGGACCTATCAAGCGAGTCGGTGATACAGCCGAATCATCTCTCAACAGCCCAGTTCGGGACCGAGTAACACACACCGGAGAGATCCACCATGCTTCACTACGAATTCATCGCCGCTTGGATGCGGGCCCAGGCCAAGACCGAGCGTGGCGCCTCGCTGGTCGAGTACGCCCTCCTCGTTGCCCTGATCGCTGTCGTCTGCATCGCAGCCGTCACCCTCCTCGGCAAGAACGCCTCCACCAAGTTCAGCTCGGTCAGCTCCAGCATCGGCAGCTGATCCGGTTCGCCGCATCAGCGACGGAGCGATCAACACCGATGTTGCATCACCAGTTCATTGTTGCCTGGCTTCAGTCGAGGTGTCGGACCGAGCGGGGCGCGAATCTCGTTGAGTACGCGCTCTTGCTCGCTCTCATCGCCATCGTCTGTGTCTCGGCGGTGACCATGTTGGGAAGAGCAACATCGAAACCGTTCAGCAACATGGGCAGCGGACTGAGCCCGTAACCGACGTCCGAAGCGTCATCTGCACACCAGCGGCCCAGGGGTCGCTCGTGAGTCAAGAGGGTGGTGGATCCCCGGATCCACCACCCTCTTCGCGTTCCCGGCCCAGGAAGCGACGCCGAGATCGCGCAGCATCGGTGCGCACAGCGTCTACTGGAATCGGGGCATCACCCGATCGGCGAAGAGTTCGACGCTGGCGTTGAGTTGGGCCGGCTCGTGGATCCCCTGGGGGATGAGAAGCATCACCTCGTTGAAGGGCACGATCTCCTGAGCAGCCTCGATCTGGCGGGTGATGGTGTCGGGGCTACCGACCAGCAGCCGGGCAATCGGCTGGCCGAACGGAAGCGCCCAGGTGTCGAAGAACCAGCGCACATCCTCCAGTTGGGCCTCCGCCTGCTCGTCGGTCTCGGCACAGATCATCAGACCGCCCCAACAGGCCTGTTCCCCCGGAGTGACATCGCGGCCGTACTGCTCGGCCGTCCTGTCATAGGCCTCCCAGATCCCTCGGAGAAGCTCCGGTCCCCCACCCAACACGATCGATTTGCCACCGTACCGACCCCAGAATGCGGCGGTACGGGCCGATCCGGTGAAGCCGGAGTAGATCTTG
>JAHECQ010000315.1 GCA_024641625.1 Acidimicrobiales bacterium
CTCGATCCGCTTGCGCTTCGATGGCCCCGAGGGGTCGGAGCCGAAGTACTGGTTGGTCACCGACACGAGTGTGCCGCGCCGGCGGGCATTCGCCGACCGGTACGGACGAGCATCCACTCTCGGCTAACCTTCACCGCCATGGCGTCGCCGTATCAGGTCAGGATCATCGGAGACCCTGTGCTCCGCAAGATCGCCGAGGACGTCGCCAATATCGATGGAACGTTGGCGAAGTTGGCCAACGACATGCTGCAGACCATGTACGACGAACCAGGCCTCGGGCTCGCTGCTCCACAGGTCGGGGTCCCACGACGTTTGTTCGTCTACGACCTGGGAGACGATCCGCGGGTGCTCATCAATCCGGTCATCCGGGAAACCGATGGCGAATGGGTGTACGAGGAAGGCTGCCTCTCCGTTCCCGGTCTGGCCTGGGAGATCGTGCGTCCCAAGTCGGTGCACATCACCGGATACGACCTCGACGGCAATGAGGTTTCGATCGAGGCCGACGAGCTGGAGGCTCGCCTCTATCAGCACGAGATGGATCACCTCGATGGCATCCTGTTGGTTGATCGCCTCGATGAGGACACTCGGAAAGCGGCGATGAGGACATTGCGGGAGAATCTCATCAAACCCGAGGCGCTCGACGATGCCGAGCTGCGGCCCTCGAAGCCCAAGCGTCGTGGCCTGAGCCTCCCCTGAATGCCGGCCACACCACCTGCAGTCATTCGGCGCATCGTCTATCTCGGGACGCCCGAGCTTGCGGTCGTGCCGCTGCGCGCCCTGCGTGATGCCGGGTTCGACATCCCCCTCGTGATCTCACAGCCCGACAAGCGTCGTGGACGCGGCTCGGGGCTTCAGCCATCACCGGTGAAGGCAGCGGCTCTCGACCTTGGCCTCCCGGTCTCGGATCGCACGGCCGATGCACTGGAAGTGGACGCCGACCTCGGTGTCGTGGTGGCCTACGGCCGGCTGATCAGGCTCGAGGTGCTCGAGCGGCTGGCGATGGTCAACCTCCACTTCTCCCTGTTGCCTCGTTGGCGCGGAGCCGCTCCGGTGGAACGAGCCCTGTTGGCCGGCGATGAGCGCACAGGCGTCTGCCTGATGGAAGTGGCCGAAGCCCTCGACGAGGGCGGCATCTACCGCATGCAGGAGCGGGCGGTGGGGCCGAGCGACACCCTCGACAGTCTGCGGTCGGCGCTGGTGGAGATGGGCACTTCGATGCTGGTCGATGCCCTCGAAAGGGGACTCGGTGCCCCCACTCCCCAGGTCGGCGAACCGGTGTACGCCCACAAGATCGACCCCGACGAGTTGCACCTCGATCCGACGAGGCCGGCGGTCCTGCTCGATCGGGTGATTCGATTGGGTGGCGCGTGGGTCACGTTTCGGCACAAACGTCTCCGAGTCTGGCGAGCCGAGGTCGTCGCCGATGGGCCTGCTCCCGGGATCATCGATGACGGTGTGCTCGGCACCGGGAGCGGTGGCCTCCGCCTCCTCGAGGTTCAGCCCGAGGGCAGACAGCGGATGCCGGCAACCGCCTGGCTCAATGGTGCTCGACCGACTCTCGACGATCGGCTGGGCTGACGGTGCCCAAACCGCAGACGAACTCTGCCTCGGGCGTTGCCGCCCGCCGTTTGGCGGTCCAGGCATTGACCCGGATCGACAACGATGGCGCCTACGCCAACCTCGTGTTGCCCCAGCTACTGGAGCGCTCGACGCTCGACCAGCGGGACCGAGGGCTGGTGACCGAGCTGGTCTATGGCACGACCAGGATGCAGCGGGCGTGTGATTTCCTGGTCGATCGGTTCGTACTCGACGACGTCGAACCCCAGGTGCGGGCTGCGCTTCGACTCGGCGCGTATCAGCTGCATTTCATGCAGACGCCGGCGCATGCGGCGGTCGCCGCCACCGTCGGCGCGGTCAAGGGTCGCGGTCGAAGCGTGGTCAATGCCGTGCTCCGTCGGGTTTCGGTGACGGATGTACAGTGGCCCAGCGACGCTGTTCGGCTGAGCTATCCCGATTGGATCGCCGACACCTTGCGGGACACGCTCGGTAGCGAGGCGGCGATCGCCGCCATGGAGGCCATGAATCGCCCGGCAGAGGTGCACACACGCGCTGACGGGTACATCCAGGATCCGGCCTCGCAGCTGGTGGTCGAGACCGTCGAGGCTCGTGCCGACGATCGACTGCTCGACCTGTGTGCCGCGCCGGGGGGCAAAGCCACCGCGTTGACATCGACCGGCGCGCTCGTCGTTGCGTCCGATCTGCGGGCCAATCGCGCCCGGCTCATTGCCCGCAATGCCGCCTCGACCAGGACCGCGGTGGCCGTGGTGATTGCCGACGGTCGTCACCCGCCCTTCGCCTCGAAGACATTCGACCGGATCCTCGTCGACGCCCCCTGCTCCGGACTCGGCAGCCTGGGTCGACGAGCCGATGCTCGATGGCGGATCGATGCCGATGCCCCGGAGCGCCTGGCCGATCTCCAAGTCGAGCTCGTCCGGTCGGCCTATGATCTTCTCGTGCCGGGTGGCACGTTGGTGTACAGCGTGTGCACGCTCACCGAACCCGAGACACTCGGGGTCCTCGATCGGGTGGCCGATCTGGGTTTGGTCCTGCTCGACCCTCCCGCCGCTCCGTGGGTTCCGGTCGGGGCCTCGGGCACCTCGGCTACGGTCGTTCGGCTCCTGCCCGGCGACGTCGGCGACGGACCCCATGACGGTATGGCGCTCTGGAGAGCCCGCAAGCCTGCCTGAACGGTCACCTTGGGTTCAGTTGCCGGCCTCGCCGAGACGCATGGCAAGCAGATGGAAGTCCTCGGGGTCGAGGTTGGCGAAGCTGAATCGGAGCCAGCCTTCGTCGGTGGTGGTGAACGCGGTACCGGGAATGGCCAAGATGTCGTGCCGCAGGATGAGCCGCTCGACCACCTCGTCAGCGGATTGGCCCTCGAAGGGATGGTGCACCCATCCGAAGAAGGCCCCGGACGATGCCAGTTGGAAGCCCCCGGGTTCATCGGCCATGGCCGAGCGGAACGACTCGAGCCGGGTGCCGATGCGAGCCGCCTGGGCCCGGCGCCAGTCACCAGCCCGGAGTAGGCCGGTCAATGCGGCCTCCTGGCCGATCCGAGGAGCGCAGATGGCGACACAGTCGAGGATCTTCAACGCCTCGGCGAGCAGATCCGGGCCGCCGACGATGGCTCCGACGCGATAACCGGGAATGGCGAGATCCTTCGAGAAGCTGTGCAGCGTGACCAGCGTTTCGGGCCAGTTCGGCCTTGCGTACAACTGATGTGACGGTTCATCGGTACCGCGAAAATTGCGGTAGGTCTCGTCGAGGATCAGGACGATGCCGGCCGACTCGGCGAGATCGGAGAAGGCCTCGATCGTGGAGCGAGGCACAATGGCCCCGGTCGGATTGCCGGGCGAGACGAGCACGATGGCACGAGTCCGGTCGGTGATCAGCCGGGCCGCTTCCTCGACCGAGGGCAGTTGCCGGTCGTCGGTGCGAAGGTAGCGGGGGACGATGCCTTCGAGCTTCAGCCACATGTCGTGATTGAAGTAGTAGGGCACCGGCACGATGATCTCGTCGTCGACCTGGGCGAGCGCAGACACGGTGGCGCAGAATGCCTGATTGCAGCCTGCGGTGATCTGCACGTTGTCGGCGCTGACCCTGGCGGCCGTCAGCCGATGGTCTCTGGTGAGTTCGTCGGCCAGTGCCGAGCGGAGATCGGGGAGACCGGGCGAGGGGGCATAGCGACCCCCCTCAGGTGACAACGCGACCTCGGCGACCCGGTCGGCGATGACCGGCGCCGTCGGATAGCTGGGCGCGGCCTGGGACATGTCGAGGAGCCGCTTCGTGCTCGTGCGCCGGGCGAGGTGGGCGTAGGCGTTGGCGATGGGGGACAGCGGAACCGAGAGCGTTCGATCGATGAGGCGCACCTCGGAAGTATCGCGCGTCCGGCCGGGACTAGACGGTTCGGAGGAAGACGCCCGATCGCACCTTGGGTTCGAAGTAGGTGGACTTCGGGGGGAGCACCTGCCCGGCATCGGCCGCGTCGAGGATTGCGCTGACCTCGACGGGACGCGACACACACAAGAGTGCGCCGGCGGGAGGTGACGGGACCTGCGATCCGGGGAGATAGGAGATCTGTCTCCCCCGGGTGCCGGAATCGAGCCCGAGGACATCGTGGAGCAGGACGCTGTCGATACGAACCGGATCGAGGCAGTCGAGCCCGACGTCGCCGAGCGGAAGGCGAACCGCCACCCAGGCGCCGGGGGCGCCGACGGCGATCTCGGCGCGGTCCCGTTCGGCGAGGTCGGATGTGTCGATCGCTCGCCACGGGTACCCGGCTCGTTCGAGCTGCCCGAGGAGTTCATGGAGGGTGACCCCGTGCACCACCCGATTGAAGGCTTGATTTCTGAGCTCGTCGGCGGGAAAGACGGCAGTCAACAGCCATGATTCGCCATGGATGGCGGTGGCGGCTGCTCGATGATGGCCATCGATCAGATAGGAGGGCACGCGGCTGAGCAGCTCGATCAACTCGGCGGTCGACTCGGGAGACCGAATCGGCCAGATCTGCTGGGTGAGGCCGTCGCGGCCTCGCGCCTCGATTGCGGGCGCTCCGATTGCTTCGAGGCATCGGACGAGCGCGGGGCCCAGGCCGGCCTCGGCCCGAACCGCAACGGCGACAGGACTGGATTGGACGCCGACAGCATCGAGATGTTGGGCCATGTGAGCGGCCCGGTCGTGATGGATGCGCTCGTGGGGTCGCAGTTCCCCCAGTTCGAAATCGGCAATCGCCAGTCCGCCGACGACTCCCGTCTGACGATGGGTCGTTCCGTCGGGGAGTTGCTGGTCGAGCCGATAGACGTACAGCTGCGGGCGGAGTTCCTCGGTAAACATCCCTCGGTCGATGAGCCGGTCGAGTGCTCGCCGATTCGATGCAAGCACCTCGCTCGCGACGGCGCCGG
>JAHECQ010000316.1 GCA_024641625.1 Acidimicrobiales bacterium
CGGGATCGAGAACTCGATCCGGTCGACGATGCGTGCGTAGCGCTCGTGGAGTTGACGACCGATCGTGTCGTAGGTCCCGATGGTGGCCACGGTATGGAGCACGTCGTCGTCGACGACCAGAACGAGTTCTTCCCATCGCTGGGCCTTCGACAGCGTGGCCGCCTTGTCGGCCAGATCGCCCCACCCGTTGATCTCCCACGCTCGTCGGTAGGCCGGCGTCGAGAGGTAGAACGCGGCGCGTGCTCGCACCGTTTCGGCCACTTGCTCCAGGGTGGCCTCATCGGGTGCCGTGCCGATCAGAGGTTTGAGACAGACGTCGATCTCGCTGACCTGCCGTCCGGCCCTCGCAGCTCCCTTGGCCAGCGCCGGCTGGACCTTCTCGGTGATGAACTTCGGCGTGCACACGGGGTGGAGCCGAACGCCGTCGGCCACCTCGCCGGCCACGGCGCACATGTTGGGTCCGATGGCGGCGATGTGAACCGGGATGCGGGGGTGTTCGATGGGTCCCGGGTCGAAGAGCGGAACCATCAGGCTCAGCTGGTAGTGCTCCGACTCGAACGCGAGCGGTTCACCCGTCTGCCAGGTGGTCCAGACGGCCCGCATGGCCATCACGTAGTCACGCATCCACGGAGCCGGAGCGTGCCACTCCATACCGAATCGGCGGCGGACGTGACCGCGGACCTGGGACCCGAGCCCGAGCGTGAAACGACCCTTCGAGAGCTTCTGGAGTGACCACGCCGACATGGCGGTGATCGTGGGGCTTCGGGGAAAGGCCATGGCGACGGATGTGCCGATACCGACCGTCGTGGTGGCGGCAGCTCCGAGCGCCAACAGTTGGTAGGGATCGTCCTTGGTCTCCTCGACGAGCACTGCGTCGTAGCCGAGCGACTCGACCAGTGCAGCACCGTCACCGAACCGGGCAATGTCGAGGCCGATCTCGGGGGCACGCAGCCCCGGGTCGAGTTTGCCGAGGGGAAGGAGTGTCTCCGGTTTCATGGGCGAGATACTCCCATGCGCGCCTCGCCTCGGTGGCGCAGCGTTGCAGAATCGGCGAGCATTCCTCGGACCCGCAGCCGCTGAGCCCACGAGCAGGAGCCGTTCCCATGGCCGAAGACCGTTTCACCGTTCCCGAGCACCTGGCCGAGCGGGTACCCGAGGAGAACATGCGCTTCACCGTCGAGTCCATCTTTCGTGCGGTCGGCATGTCGTCCGAGGATGCTGCCCAGGGGGCGGACACGCTGCTCTACGCCGATCTGCGGGGTATCGACTCCCACGGCGTCTCCAACATGTTCCCGATCTACATGACGTGGTTCCGCGATGGACTCATCAACCCGACACCGACGCCGCGCGTCGTGCGGGAGGCCGCTGCGGTGGCCAGTATCGACGACGATGCCGGGCTCGGGCTGGTGACCGGACCCAGAGGCATGGACCTGGCCATTGCCAAGGCCGAGGAATGCGGCATCGGCGCCGTCTCGGTCACCAACGGGCGTCACTACGGCGCAGCCGCCTATCACGCGCATCGTGCCATCGGCCACGGAATGATCGGGGTGTCGATTACCATCGGCGGACTCATGGTGGTCCCGACGTTCGGATCCAAGCCCATGGTCGGGCTCAACCCCATCGCCGTGGCCGTCGGCGGTGGTGACGAGGCTCCGTTCGTCTTCGACGCATCCATGAGTTCGGTGGCCGGCAACAAGATCCGCATCGCCCGACGCCTGGGTTCCACCGTGCCACCGGGATGGATCACCGATACCAAGGGTGAACCGATCCTCGAGGAGTCCCTCGTACCCGAGGAGTTCTTCATGCTGCCCACCGGGGGTACCCGTGACGGTGGTTCGCACAAGGGCTACGGCCTGGCCACCATGGTCGATGTCCTGTGCGGCATCCTGGCCGGCAACCCGCCGGGATTCCTGCGCCCCGGCGGCGACGTGTCGCATCATTTCCTCGCCTATCGGATCGACGCCTTCTGCGACCCCGACGAGTTCACCGATCACATGCAGACGTTGCTCGGGGGTTTGCGCCAGACCCCACCGGCCATCGGTCACGAGCGGGTGCTCTATGCCGGGCTCCGCGAACATGAGATCGAGCAGGAGCGCCGGGCGATCGGTATTCCGTATCACCCCGATGTCGTGCAGTACTTCCGTGACACCGCAGCCGAGGTGGGGGCCGAGCACCGCTTGTAGCCCGAGGTTCGTTGCCGCGGCGCCGGTGAGCAAGAATGGCCGGATGCAGATCGGTTTGTTCACCCCGCTTCGTTCGCCGGTCGCGACCGGCGAGTTCCTGGCTCAGCTGGGCCGCCAATGCGAGGAACGGGGTATCGCCTCGCTGTGGCTCGGCGAGCACGTCGTGACCTTCCCCGAGTACGAATCGACGTACCCTGGCGCACCCGATGGGGTGTTCCGGTTCCCCGAGGGTTCCGGACTGATGGACATGGTTGCGTCGATCGGTTACCTGGCCGCATGCACCACCACCCTGCGACTCGGCACCGGTATCTGCATCCTCCCGCAGAACAATCCCGTGTACGTGGCCAAGGAGTACGCAACGCTCGACTTCCTGTCGAACGGGCGTCTCGATTTCGGTGTCGGAGTGGGCTGGAGCTGGGAGGAGTTCGAGGCGCTCGGTGCACCGTTCGAACGACGGGGCGCGCGGTGCGACGAGTACCTCGAGATCATTCGTACCCTCTGGTGCGACGACGTCAGCTCCTATGACGGCGAGTTCTACCAGCTCCCGCCCTGCCACCTGTACCCGAAGCCGATTCAGCAGCCGATGGTGCCGGTGACCATCGGTGGGCACTCCAAGGCTGCCTTGAAGCGTGCGGCCAAGTACGGGACTGGCTGGTACGGCATCAACCTCGATCCGGCGGGTACGGCTCGGGTCCTGGAGGAACTCGACGGCTATCTGGCCGCCGAAGGTCGTGATCGCACGGACTTCAAGGTCGTGATGGGGGCGACCAGCGATCAGGTCGCCGTCGAACTGGTCGACCAGTATGCCGAGGCAGGGGTCACCGAGTTGCTCATTCCGTTCCTTCGCCAGGGGATGAAGCACCTCGAAGCGAATCTCGACCTCATCGCTCCCTACGTCGAAGCGGCCCAGAGCATCTCGTCGTGAGGTCGGTCACCTCATTCCGCTCGGCACCGGGCGTCCGGCCGACACCGGGCCGGGGCCCACTGCTGGCTCGCCTCAGCTCGGGTCGCGTCTTCTACGGCTGGTACGTGGCCTTCGCCTGCACCGTCATGATGTACGTCACCGTCGGTGTCAGCTACTACGGCCTGTCGCTGTTCCTGCGGCCGCTCAAGGAAGAGCACGACTGGTCGAACGCGGTCGTATCCGGGGCCACGGGAACCTTCTTCCTCCTGTCGGGGGTGGCGTCGTTCGCCGCCGGTCCCAAGATCGACCGATTCGGTCCCCGGGTCTTCCTCGGCCTGGGCATCACCCTGACTGCGATCGGCGCAGCATCGGTCGGGTTCGTGACGCAGATCTGGCACCTGTACCTGGCGTACGCCTTGCTGGCGGTCGCCTACGGCATGGGCGCCGTGGTGCCGGTGTCGACGCTGATGTCGCGTTGGTTCATCCACAACCGGGCCAAGGCCATGATGGTCTCCTCCACCGGGGTCTCCCTCGGTGGCGCCACCCTGGTGCCGATCGGGGCCAAGCTGATCGATCGAGGTGGCCTGAGCCTGGCTGCGCCCATTCTCGGGCTCCTCGTCTTCGTGGTCGCCATGCCCGTGCTGCTCCTGGTGGTCTCGGCTTCCCCCGATGATCTCGGACTGGAGCCCGACGGCGGCGCCGCTCCGCCCGCCTCGAGCCGCCTCGATGTTGCCTCCCAGTACCGGGTGTGGAGTCGCAAGGATGCCATGGGCAGCGCGAGCTTCTGGGCCATCACCGCAGCCTTCTTCCTCGCGCTCGCCGCCCAGACGGCTGTGCTCATCTACCAACTGGCCTTCCTGCAGGAGGACGACAAGCTCGGCAGTCGAGGCGCAGCGGCGTTGGCGGTGACCACGACCACCATCGGTTCGATTGTGGCCCGCGTCGTGGTGTCGATGTTCGCCGACCGTCTCGACAAGAGGTTCATGGCCTCGGTGTTGTTCGTCCTGCAGGCCGTCGCCATCAGCGGCTATCTGCTGGTGCACTCGACCGTCATGATCTATCTCGTCGCCATGATCTTCGGCTTCACCATCGGCAACATCTACATGGCGCAGTCGTTGTTGGTGGGCGAGCTCTACGGCCTCATGAGTTTCGGCACGGTCTATGGCATGGTGTCGCTGGTCGGCCAGTTGGGTAGCGGTCTCGGCCTCATCGGCATGGGACGTCTGATCGACGCCCACGGATACAACCTGCCGTTCCTGCTGCTGGCGGGGGCCGATCTGGTGGCGGCGGTGGTGGTGCTGGGCGCGGTCAAGCCTGCTCCGGCCAGGGACCTGGTCCGGGCCGAGCCGGTGGCCGTCGGCGTATGATCCCGTCGATCAGGCGCCGAAGGAGCCGAGCACCGCAAGCGTGCGAGCCTGCTCGTCGGCATCGAATCCCTGGACGACGGCGGTGAAGTCGGTGGCGCCGGCCGCAGCGATGGCTGCCAGTCCCTGGGTCACCTGATCCTCCGAGCCGATGAGCGCAATGTCGGCCGGCCCGTCGACGCCCTCGATGTCGAGCATTGCCCGGTACGACGGGAGCTGACCGTAGATGGTGAGCTCACGGGCGACCTGCCGGCGGGCCTCGTCGGGACGGTCGGTGACCCAGACCGGAAGGCTGCACACCGTTCGTGGTGTGGGCTTCCCCGCGTCGGCAGCAGCGTTGTTGATCTTCGGGACGATCTGCTGTTCGAGTGTGCGAGGCCCGACGCACCACAAGATGGTGCCGGCGGTGCGTCGGCCGGCGATGCGCAACATCTGATCGCCGAGGGCAGCCAACATGATGGTGGGTGGTGTGTCGGTGATGAGCGGCGACTCGCCTTCGAAGG
>JAHECQ010000317.1 GCA_024641625.1 Acidimicrobiales bacterium
CAACACGATCAGACAACACCTTCGTAATCGCCGCCGTCAACGTCGTCTTACCATGATCAATATGACCCATCGTCCCCACATTCACATGAGGCTTCGTACGCTCAAACTTTGCTTTGGCCATGATGTTGTTCTCCTCGAGCGGGAACGGGCAGGGTTGGACGAGCGAGTGAACGGAAACTCGCAGTAGCGACGGACGGACTCGAACCGACGACCTCTCGATTATGAGTCGAGCGCTCTCACCAACTGAGCTACGTCGCCTTGACACCAGATGAATCTGGTGGCCGGCTTGTTTGCAGGGCCCCCGAGGGGCCCTGAATCAACTGCGAGCCTCCTGAGAGAATCGAACTCTCGACCTTTTCCTTACCATGGAAACGCTCTGCCGACTGAGCTAAGGAGGCAGGGCCCCGAAAGGCCAGTGGGGAAGTCTGCCACAACCGGGATCGGTCCCCAACCACGGTCGTCAGAATCTCGACCGCCCCGCGGAGGACGCGACAGTTGGTGGGTCTTCGGTTGCCTGTGTCAGGCTGCCACTCTCGACCCGATCGATCACGGAGCCTCATGACCACCGACAACGTACCTGACATCAGCGGCACCGCTGACAACCGTTTCGCCGCAGTGAAGGATGCCTTCGCCTCGAACTTCACCACCAACGATGACGTCGGCGCATCCGTGGCGGTGGTACTGGGCGAGGAGTTGGTGGTCGATCTCTGGGGCGGACATCAAGATCCCGAGCGCACCGTTGGCTGGGAACGGGACACGATCATCAACGTCTTCTCGACCACGAAGACCATGAGCTGCCTGTCGTTGCTGATGCTGGTGAGCCGCGGCCTGGTCGACGTCGACGCCCCCGTCGAGGTGTACTGGCCGGAGTTCGGCCAGAACGGCAAGAAGGACGTGCTGGTCCGACACCTGCTCTCGCATACTGCGGGCGTGCCCGCCTGGGACCAGCGGATCGAGGGCACCGACCTGTACGACTGGGACAAGGTGACCGGCCTGCTGGCCGGGCAGGCTCCGTGGTGGGAGCCCGGCACCAAATCCGGTTACCACGCGATCAGCCAGGGCAACCTCGTCGGCGAGGTCGTCCGTCGGGTCGATGGACGATCGGTTGGCCGGTTCTTCGCCGAGGAGATCGCCGAGCCGGTCGGAGCCGACTTCCACATCGGCACTGGAGCAGAACATGATCACCGGGTCGCGCTGGTGATCCCTGCTCCCCCGCTGCAATTCGGGTCGGGCGACGGATCGAGTCAACCCGATCGGGACTCGATCCCCTTTCGGGCGGCGAACCCTCGGCTCATGGCCGAACAGTCGTGGGAGATCCCCTGGCGGCGAGCCGAAATTCCTGCGGCGGGCGGGCACGGCAACGCTCGAGGCGTCGCCCTCGCCCAAGCGGCAGTGTCTCACGGCGGATCGTTCCGCGGGGTGGAGGTGATCTCGACCGAGACGATCGACCGCATCTTCGACGTCCAAGCCGCCGGGCGAGATCTCGTCCTGGGTATCGGCGTCACCTTCGGGGTCGGCTACGGGCTCAACTCACCTCGAAATCCCATCAGCCCGAATGCGCGTGTCTGCTACTGGGGAGGTTGGGGTGGTTCACTCGTCGTCAACGATGCCGACGCCGGCTTCACCATGGCCTACGTGATGAACCGGATGGGCGAGGGCACCGTCGGCGACGATCGAGCCCACGCCCTGCTTCGAGCTGTGTATGCAACCCTCGAGGGGTGATCGGTCCAGCAGCTGTCATCCTCCTGGTCTCCTGCATCTGGCGGCGCCCAGCATCTACTATCGGCACTCGTGGAACTTCGCCCTGCGACGCACTCTGATGCTGCCGCGATTCTCGGCATCTACAATCGTGAAGTCCTCGAGTCGACGACCACACTCGACCTCGTGCCACGCACGCTGGCCGAGCAGGAGCAGTACATCTCCAGCCGCTCGGGGGGCCTGGCAGTGCTCGTCGCAGAGAAGGACGACACGCCCACGATCACCGGTTTCGGGAGCCTGAGCTTCTACCGGGACCGGCCGGGCTACCGTACGTCGGTCGAGAACTCGGTGTACGTGCATCGCGACTACCACCGTTGCGGGGTTGGCAGCCTGCTGCTGTCCGGTCTGGTCGAGCAAGCCCGTGAACACGGATTTCATGCCGTCTTCGCCCGCATCGTCGACGCACAGGACCCAAGCCTGCAGCTCCACCATCGCCACGGCTACGAACTGGTCGGAACCGAACGCGAGGTGGGCCGCAAGTTCGGCCAGTGGCGCAATGTCGCCATCATGCAGCTGATCCTGTGACCATCAGCTGGTCTTGGTGGGCCGGGTAGGATTTGAACCTACGTAGGCGATGCCGGCGGATTTACAGTCCGCTCCCTTTGGCCACTCGGGCACCGACCCCTGGACCACCAGAGGCTAGCGTCTCGCTCCTCGCTTGGCGCGCGAGTTGCTAGTTTCGGTACATGCCTACTTTCGACATCGTTTCCGAGATCAACATGCAAGAGGTCAAGAACGCCGTCGACCAGGCCTCTCGAGAGGTCAGCACGCGGTTCGACTTCAAGGACACGAACTCCTCCATCGACCTCGACGAGAAGGGCATGGTCATGACCCTCGAAACCGCCAGCGAGGACCGCATGTTCGCGCTGCGCCAACTCCTCGAAGAGAAGCTGGTCAAGCGCAGTGTGTCGCTCAAGACCCTCGACCCCGGGAAGGTCGAGGAGGCCTCGGGCGGTCGCGCTCGGCAGCGCATCACGCTCAAGGCCGGCGTCTCCTCCGACATGGCCAAGAAGCTCAACACGTCGATCAAGGACATGAAGCTCAAGGGCGTGCAATCGCAGACCCAGGGCGATCAGGTCCGGGTCACCGGCAAGAAACGTGACGACCTCCAGGCTGTCATCACTGCGCTGAAGGACGCCGATCTCGACCTGCCCCTCCAGTTCCAGAACTTCCGAGACTGAGGCCAACCGATCCTCACCCCGAGCGGGCGGCATCACCCCGAAAGGCCGACATTCATCACGCCCTCAATCCAAACCGTGTGCAGCCACACCCCGCTGAGCATACGCAAGTGCCCAAGGTTGGGGGACGTAGCGTCAGAAGCTCTCGCGCCACTCACCAGCACGGAGGCGGGCGATCCGATCCTCGGCCGGCGGGTGGGTCGTGAACAGGTTGGCGAAGTTCTGCTTCTGACCGGCCAACGGATTGACGATGTAGGCGCTGGCCTGCGCCGGCTGGACGTGGGACGGAATGCGCACCGAGTAGCCGTTGAGCTTCTCGAGCGCTCGGGCCAACGGCTCGCCGTCGCCGATGAGGCGCGCCGCACTGCGATCGGCCTCGTACTCACGACTCCGGCTGATGGCCATTTGGATCATGCCGGCAGCAATCGGCGCGAAGATCATCATGGCGATCGCAGCAAGCGGGTTGCCATTGTCCCGATTGTCCCGACCACCCCCGCCTCCGAACATGGCACCCCACATCGCCATCCGGGCGGCGAAGGTGATGACCATGGCAATCGTGGCTGCCACCGATCCGATCAGAATGTCGCGGTTGCGGACATGCGACAGCTCGTGAGCGAGTACGCCTCGGATCTCGTCCCACGACAAGGTTCGAAGGAGTCCCTCGGTCACACAGACCGCTGCATGCTCAGGGTTCCGACCCGTGGCGAAGGCATTGGGCTGTTGCTCGGCGGAAACGTACAGACGGGGCATCGGGAGCTGGGCCTTCTGGGTGAGCTCGCGCATGATCGCGTAGTACTCGGGCACCTGTTGCTCGGTGACTTCTTTGGCCCGGGCCGAACGAATGGCGATGACGTCGCTCTTCCAGTACGAGGCGCCGGTCATCAAGAGCGCCATCACGAATCCGATGATGAGTCCGCTGCTCCCGCCGAGTGCTGCGCCGATCGCCATGACCAACGCGCCCATTGCCGCGAGGAGCACCGCCGTCTTCAAACCGTTCTTCATGGCTGCTCCAACGCTCATGGGGCTCCCGACGTTCCCGTTCCGGTCAAAATGCCGAGGTTTCCCCATGTGGCGACCCGATCGCCGCCTGGTGAACCACCAACGCTAGGGTCCAGGTTCATGGCGACGCTCGTCTGCTTCCACGCTCATCCTGACGACGAGGCAACCTCCACCGGCGGAACCATTGCCCGCGCCGTCGCCGAGGGTCATCGCGTGGTACTCGTCATGGCGACCGACGGGCGTTGCGGCGAAGCACCCGATGATCTCGCCCCAGGAGAGACACTGGTCGATCGCCGTCGGCGCGAGTCCGAGGCCTGCGGTCGGATACTCGGCATCGACCGCGTCGTCTGGCTCGGGTACGAGGATTCCGGCATGACCGGCTGGGAGCAGAACGCGAACCCGGCATCGTTCTGGCAAGCGGACATCCAAGAGGCAGCCAACAAACTGGCCGACATCCTGCGCAGCGAGCATGCCGATGCCATGACGATCTACGACTGGCACGGGAACTACGGCCACCCCGATCATGTCCAGGTACATCGGGTCGGTGTTCGCGCCGCCGAGATTGCCGGCGTCAGCGAGGTCTTCCAAGCCACGATGAACCGCGATGCGATGCGTCGACTCTTCACCGCAGCCAAAGAGGAGCTCCGACATTCGGGATCACCGGACGTGCCAAACGAGGCCGCCCCGAACCCCGACCCAGACGAGCCCGGCGGCGCTGACTGGGATGTCGACGGGCCGGCCGACGACGGCAACCCCTTCGGCACACCCGAGGCCGAGATTTCCCACGAGGTCGATGTGCGACCCTGGATCGATCAGAAGAAGGCGGCCCTTGCCGCACATGCCAGTCAGGTCAGCGACGCGTCCTTCTTCATGACCATGCCGCACGCGGCGTTCGTGGAGGCGTTCGGCACCGAGTGGTTCATCGGTCCAGGAGAAACCGGTCCACCGAGGCACCGTTGGCTGTTCGAGTCATGATCTGAGAAGATGCGGCATGGGTTCACCGCGAGTCGATGCTGTCC
>JAHECQ010000318.1 GCA_024641625.1 Acidimicrobiales bacterium
CACTCTATGATCGTGGGCCCCTGAACCTCGCTGGACGGGAGGTCGAGCCACTCCCGACCTGACACCGGTGTGCCATCACGTCGAACGAGTCAGGTGAACGCCGCGGTGACGGCCATGGTCTCGTCGGACCAGGCCACCGCCTCGAGGTACCAGTCGGCCAGCTGGTCGAGGCCGACCCCCGACCCGTGGCCAAGTGCGCGGTCCCAGTCGCCGGCCTCATAGGCCAGGACGCAGGCCAGCACCTCGCCCTCGGGCCCTTCGCCGTCGATGAGGGCGGCAACGATGGCTCCCGAGAGCGGCAGTTCGCTCAGGATCTCCTCCAGCGGTCGTCCGGTGAAGGCGTCCAGGGCCGAGAACAGTCCGACGGTGAATCCGATGTCCGACGCTGCCCGAGGGATCACATTGCACAGCAGTTCGGCCATGCGGGCGCGCACGAGCACGGTTCGGATCAATTCGGTCGGGGTGCCGCCGACGCCGGCCAGGACCATCATCGTTACCCACCGCCTCACTGCGGTCATCCCGAGGTGGATGACGGCCTTCTGGATGGTCGAGAGTGGCTGCGACAACGACAGGAACGCCGAGTTCACGAATCGCATCAACCGGTAGCTCAGTGCCGGATCGCGAGCGACGAGCTCGGCGATCTCCTGGATCTCGGCGTCCGGGTCGGTGAGTCGAGCCAGGAGACGGAGGCCGGCCTGTTCGTTGGTCGGAGGTCGAGCTGCTGACAGCACACTCGGTTTGGCGAAGAAGTAGCCCTGGAAGTAGTCGAAGCCGAGCTCGAGCAAGGCCTCGTACTGGAGCGCGGTTTCGACCTTCTCGGCCAGCAACGCGACGTCGTACCCGGAGAGGAGCTCCACGTGTTCACGGATCGAGCACATGTCCAGCGCCATGACATCGAGTTTGACGAAGTGGACAAGCTCGAGAAGCGATCGCAGGGCATCGTCGAAGACGAAATCGTCGAGGGCAATCCGATATCCGGCCTGCACGTACTCTTCGACCGCCTCGAGGAGGGCGTCATCGACGATCACGTCTTCGAGGATCTCGAGCACGACCTGCTTCGGAGGTAAGGCGAACGCAGCCCGGGAGACCAGGAATTCATGGGTGGCGTTGACGAATGCCGAACTGTGCCCCACCACACGATCGAGGCCGATGTCGAGAAAGGACGAGATCAAGACGGCGGCCGTGGCCTGCTCGCCATCGCTCACGCAGGCGGTGTCGTGTCCGGGACTTCGGTAGAGCAGTTCGTAGGCGTAGAGCTGTTTCTCGCGATCGAAGATGGGTTGCCGCGCGACGATCGCCTCCGACGCCGACACGTGGGACGACTCGTCGTCCCGGGTCTCCTTCGTCGATGGTCGGAAGCGCATGGGTGCAAGACCTGCTCGGGGCGTTGGTTCGGATCGGATGACGTCGTCGTCCAGCGAACCGTGTTGGACAACCACAGTGTCGGTCGGAGGTCGGCCTGAATGAGAGCTGCGTGCCGAAGTTCGCTCTCGAGAGTTGAGGATGTTGACCCGCGCAGTGAAATGATGAGCGGATGCACGAACCCGTACCCACGGTCGCCGACCCACCGGTGAATCTGATGGGACGCACGGTCCCCTACAAGCACATTGTCGCTGTCGCCTTCGTCATCGGCTTGTTCATGGACATCCTCGATACGACCATCGTGAACGTGGCGCTGCCCACGCTCGGTCGGGACTTCGATGCCGATGTCAACACCATCGAATGGGTGGTTACCGGCTACCTGCTGAGCCTGGCCATGTGGATTCCCTGTTCGGGTTGGCTCGGAGATCGCTTCGGTTCGAAGCGCATCTTCTTGTTGGCCCTGGGGTTGTTCACGTTTGCTTCGGCGCTCTGCGGCCTCGCCTGGAGCATCGAGTCCCTCGTTGCCTTCCGGGTCTTCCAGGGCGTCGGTGGGGGCATGCTGACCCCGGTCGGAACCGCGATGTTGTTCCGGGCCTACCCGCCGGCCGAGCGGCCACGGGCCTCGTCACTACTGGCCATGGTCACGGTGCTGGCACCCGCCATCGGGCCCCTCGTCGGTGGAGCGTTGGTGGAGAAGGCCAGTTGGCGCTGGATCTTCTATGTCAACCTGCCGTTCGGGGCACTGGGGCTGTATTTCAGCGCTCGGTTCCTGCGCAACCATCGAGAGTCGGCCACCGGACGATTCGACATCCCCGGCTTTCTGCTCTCCGGCCTCGGTCTTGCGCTGTTGCTGTTCGGGATGGCCGAAGGGCCGGTCCGAGGTTGGACGTCCACCGTTGTGCTGAGTTGCCTCATCACCGCGGTCCTCGCCATCGCCGGGCTGATCGTGGTGGAGCAGCGGGTCGAGTGGCCGCTGCTGAATCTCGATCTCTTCCGCGATCGGTCGTTTCGGACGCCGAACATCGTGTCGTTCCTGAGCTTCGGCTCGTTGATCGGCCTGTTCTTCCTCCTGCCCCAGTTCCTGCAAGGTCCCGGTGGCTACACCGCATTCGAGTCGGGGCTCGTCACCGCCCCTCAGGCTCTCGGTGTCATCGCCTCGGCCCGCATCACCGGTTCGGTGCTCTATCCCAGGATCGGTCCCCGACGACTGGCCATGGCGGGGATGGCATGGACCGGGCTGATGACCGCAATGTTCTACTTCGTGCAGATCGATACGGGCCACTGGTGGATTCGGCTGCTGATGATCAGTCGAGGTCTGGGAATGGGGATGACCTTCATCCCCCTTCAGGCTGCGGCGTTCGCCCGCATCCCCGGGCCTCAGAGCGGGCAGGCATCGGCGTTGTACTCCGCCCAACGTCAAGCGGGGGCCGCCGTCGGCGTGGCTTTCCTGGCCACGCTCCTCGTCGAACGCCGCAACGCCTTGGTGGGCTCGCTCACCGGTGCCGAGGCGGTGCCGAAGATCGTCGATGCGTTCCACCAGGCCATGCTCGGCGCCGCCCTGTTGGCGATCGTGGGTGTGCTGGCCGCTCACTTCATCAGCGATGAGGACGCCGCCCCGACGATGGTGAAGCGCTCACCGAAGAAGGCAGTCGCAACGAAGTCGTAAGCCGGGCGTTACACAACTCGCCTAATCTCGCCCCATGAGCGACCCGCCCACCTACCGCATCCTGGTCCGCCTGCCGGATCGACCGGGTGCTCTCGGAGCTGCTGCGTCTCGGATCGGGGCGTTACGTGGCGATGTCGTCGGCTTCGAGATCCTGCAACGGGCCCACGGTGCCGCGCTCGACGAGTTCGTGGTTGCGCTGCCGGTGGGGGTGCCGCTCGATCTCCTGGTTCGCGAGCTCACCGAGGACGGCATGACCGTGCTCGACATCGCCGAAGTCGATGCCGATCCATTGGATTCGGTGGTCGTCGGCCTCTCGACGGCCCGATCGCTCGTCGGGTGCATTTCGGCCGGAGGTGATGCCGTCGTACCTTCATTGTCCGAGATGCTCGTCGCAACGGCTGCCCGGCTGCTACGGGCGGACTGGGTCTGGCTCTTCGTCGATCGGGACGACCCCGATCCGCCCGAGACACCCCTCACGGGAGAGGTCGTGCCGTCGACTCGTTGGGAGCGAACAGCCGAGCTCGCTCCTGATGGAGCACGGGTCCGCGAACTCATCGGAGATCGTCCGAACTCACCCCCGACCGATGCGTTGGACCAACCGATGCTCTGGTCGAGCGTCCTGCTACCGGGCACGGACGATCAGTGCCCCGGGTCGGCCACCGCTGCGGGCGTGTCCGATCGCGCACTCCTGGTCGTCGGCCGGTCGACATCGTTCGGTTCGGCGGAACAGGATCGGCTCACCGCGCTCACCGATCTGACCGAATCGCTGCTGGGCACGTCGATGCTCGATGCTCGGTCGGTGGCCCGAACCCAGGCGCGCCAGGGCTGATCGGCGACGCTCAGTGCGTGCGAACGTTGTTGTTGGGCGTTCGGTCACCGTCGAGCCAGCGGCTGAGTTCGTCATGCGCCGACTGGCGTTGCCAGGAATTGATCTCGTCGATCCCGTCGGCGTCGACGGTGAACTCGACGGTCAGCCCGTCGGGGTCGACCACGTAGAGCGACACGCAGTACCCGTGATTGACGGTTCGGTGGGCCAACCCGGCTTGGTCGAGACGATCCCGAATGCCTTCCTGGGTCGCACCATCGGTGTTCAGCGCCACGTGATTGAGCGAATCTCTGCTGTCGAGTTTCATCTCGGCCTGGTCGGCCGGGTCGGCGAACTGGAAGAAGGCCAAGGCGGAGGAATCGGTCAACTCGAAGAAGGTGTGGCAGTAGGTGCGCTCCTTGCCGCGCACGTTCTCGACCTCGCACCAGGTCGCAACCAACGGAAAGCCCAGAACGTCCTCGTAGAACTGTCGGGTGACTTCCATGTCATCGACGACATAGGCGTGGTGGTGGAGGCGAGTTGCGGGCGAGGTCGGTGACGCAGGTTCGGTGGCCATGGGATCGTACGCTAGACCACATGGTCGATCCGGCGCCCAGGCGTGTCACCCTTACGTTCGACAATGGCCCGAGTCCGGAGACGACGCCGGCGGTACTCGACGTGCTGTCCACTCGGGGAATCCAGGCCTGGTTCTGCGTGGTGGGGCGCCGCGTGGTCGCCGACGGGGGCGCAGAGCTCGTCGGGCGTGCCTTGGCCGAAGGTCATCGGGTCGTCAACCACTCGATGAACCATCTCACGCCCCTGGGCGAGGATCCGACGTTCTCCTACGCCGAAGCCGAGATCATGGGGGCGGAGCGGCTACTCGACGAGCTGGCGCCGACGTGGGCCGCGCATGGTCGGTGGTTTCGGCCCTTCGGTCGTGGTGGCCGGCTGGGTCCCCACGTACTCAGTAGCGCATCGCTGGCGGTGTTCGAAGCACATCGGTACTCCGTGCTTCTGTGGAACAGCGTTCCCCGCGACTGGATCGATGTCGATGCTTGGCCGTCCGTGGCCCGCTCCCACATCGCCGCTCAGCAGCACACCGTTCTCGTGCTCCACG
>JAHECQ010000024.1 GCA_024641625.1 Acidimicrobiales bacterium
CTGCCAGAGCTTCGCCCATGGCCCGCCCGCCCATGTCGTGGCTGCCCCAGTGGAGGAGCGTGGGCATGTCGGGCCGCGCCGGCTGGTCGGGTCCGATCCGCAGCGCCTGGTTCTCGGGACTGAGGTGGGCGGTGATGGCGGCTCGCATGCCGGCGTTGACCTCGGGGTCAACGGGGTCGAGTGAGGGGACCGCCCCTGTGGGGTGTTGTCGGGACCAGCTTGCGTATCCGCTCGGGTTGTTGCGGTGCGAGTCCTGAAACGTGACCCGAGGAAACGACACTCGGACCCGAGGAGCTGGGTCCAGATCGTGGGCGGCGCGGCAGCGTGCTCCTGAGGTGTGGGCATGGGCGCGTTCTGGCAGTTGCACCCGTTGCGCCGCCTCGCCCCATTTCGCCCCACCCATGGTCGTCGGGCATTCCCGGTGAGGGCCGCTGATGAACCCCCTGGTCAGCGGCTCCGCATCGAACACTTGTTCGCGCTTGAAGTGGTTACGTGCGCGCGGATTGTCGAGAAAAGCTTGCGTTGTGTGGTGAAGTGTCATAAAGTGTCTCGAAGTGGGAGGACAGCCCACGAGCCCGACTCACCTCGGTCACTCGGAAGCAGTCCTTCGGTGTTGCGAGGGTGGACCAGCCGGCCGCCTGGACGTCGAGAGGTTGGGAGCAGGGGTGGTGCATGTTCGTCGGCCAGTACGACCACGCTCTCGACGACAAGGGTCGGGTCGTGTTGCCCTCGGGCTACCGATCCCACTTCGAGGACCGGGGCTACGTCACCCAGCTCGACAACTGCATCGGCCTGTGGACCGGCGACGGATTCCGCAAGGTCGCCGACCGCTGGCAATCGGAGCTGGATGCCAAGCAGGTCAGTCTGCCGGTCTTCCGGAAGCTGCTGGCCAGCGTTCGCGAGGTCCGACTGGATTCAGCCGGACGGATCTCGCTGCCACGAGAGCTGCTCGACCAGTTCGGGTTTGTCGACAAGGTAGTGATCGCCGGCCGCCTCGATCGAGTCGAGATCTGGTCGTCTGAGACCTACGCCGCACTCATGGACAGTGATGCTGTCAGCGACGAGCTGGCGGAAACCGTGGCTCGTTTGGGCCTGTAGGTCGAAAGGAGCAACGAACCTGACAATCGTTTCGTACATCGGTTGCCTTCCGGGTGAGAGAGAGTGGTACTTCTGCCCCACAACTCCGCCCGCTACCCCTCAGTAAGGACCAGGAGAGAAACCCTGCCTTACGCCTCGAACCCGGGGGGTTACCGATGGACGAACCGAATGCAGGCCTCGTCGGATTGCCATGGCGGACGAACTGGAGGAAAAGGGCACGACGAATGCGTCACCCGAACCACAGGAGTTCCGCCACGAGCCGGTGATGCTGCACGAGGTCACCGCATTGCTCGCATCGATTCCAGCCGGCACCTTCGTCGATGCGACCGTCGGCGGTGGAGGCCACAGTGAGCAGATACTGCAGCAGTACTCCCATCTGGAGGTGCTCGGTATCGATCGTGATCCGATGGCACTCGCCGCGGCAACCACGCGACTGGCTCGTTTCGGATCCCGTTTTCGAGCCCATCGCGCTCGGTTCGATCGCCTCCCGCAGGTACTCGAGGCGGAGGGGATCGACCTCGCATCGGGGTTCCTCTTCGATCTGGGCGTGAGCTCGCCGCAGCTCGATCTGGCCGGTCGCGGTTTCAGTTTTCGTCAGGATGGGCCGCTCGACATGCGCATGGATACCGACGCTGCGCTGACCGCCGCCGATCTCGTCAACGAGTCCGATGAGCGCACGTTGGCGGGCATGCTGCGGCGCAACGCCGACGAACGTTTCGCCCGCCGAATCGCCGCTGCCATCGTTGCCGCCCGCCCGTTCGACTCGACCGTGGCGCTCGCCGAGGTCGTGGTGTCCGCCATACCGGCGCCGGCACGGCGTACCGGCGGCCACCCGGCAAAGCGGACGTTCCAGGCGCTTCGCATCGCCGTCAACGACGAACTCGACGTGCTCGTGCCTGCCATCGAGGCGGCGCTCGATGCATTGGCCCCAGGTGGTCGATGCCTCGTCCTCACCTATCACTCCGGCGAGGATCGCCTGGTGAAGGATGTGTTTCGCAGGCGCAGCACGGTGAACATCCCGCCCGGGCTTCCGGTACCCGCAACCGACGAACCCGAGTTCACCGTGTTGCGCCCGCTTGCCCGTCGCCCCGAGGCTGCCGAGCAGGAACGCAATCGGCGGGCCGCCAGCGCTCGGCTTCGGGGCATCGAACGGCGGGCCGCCTGATGGTCGCCAACGCTCGTGCCGCTGCCCGGCGGAAACCGTCCTCCACCGCGGCGGTGACCGAACGACCTCGTCTCCGCTTGATCGATCGACGGGTGTTGCGGCGTCTCGCGGTGCGGCGGCTTGCCTACACCACCGCCTGCCTGGTCCTGGTGGTCGGCATCTTCGCCGTCGCGTTGGCCCAGGCCGAACTGGTGAAGGGACAGCAGCAACTGGACGAGACGCGTCGCGAGCTCGATGATGCCCAGGCGCTTCGGGCTCGACTGGAGCGCGAGGTCGACCGGGCGTCCTCACCCGATGAGATCGTCAGTCGAGCTCGGGTCCTGGGCATGGTGCGTGCCGCCGACCCCATCTATTTCACGGCAGTGCGCCCGCTCGCCGAAACCGACGGAGTGGACTGATGGTCACGACCACTCGACGCCCAGGGTCGGGGACCCAGGCAAGAGGGTCGGGGACCCAGGCAAGAGGGTCGGGGGCCCAGGCAAGAGGGCCCCGCGCCGCCACTGCTCGACGAGGGGCGAGCCCCGCCCGAGGCGGCGGTCCCCGAACCAACACCACACGAGCCCGGGCCACCGCCCGCGCGAACCGAAAACGCGAGAGCGCCGAGCTCTTCGACCCGCGCCGGCGCCTGATGTTCGTGCTCGGTGTCTTCGTCATCGTCGGCGTCCTGTTCGTCGGCGCCCTGGTCGATCTGCAGAGCGGACGAGCGACCCGGCTGCGCGACCTCGGCGAGAGCCAGCGCTCCGGAACCAAACCCTTGGCCGGGTACCGAGGGTCGATCCTCGATCGAGACGGATTCGTGTTGGCCGCCTCGACGCCCGCACTCGAACTGGTCGCCGATCCTCAGCTGATCGTGGATCCTGCGGTGACCGCGTCGGTGCTCGCTCCTGCGCTCGGTATCGATGCCGATGCCTTGATCAGCCCGCTGACGCCGACCAACGAAGAGGACAGATACGGCCTGTTGGCCACTGCGCTCGACGACGCAGCCGTGGGTCGCGTGGCCGAACTACTCCAGGACGACCAACAGACCGAGCAGGTCGCCGGCGTCGTGCTGCGGCCCATCGAAGAGCGCGTGTACCCCGCAGACACGCTGGCCCGTCCCGTGGTGGGTGCGGTGGATCCCGACGAGAACGGCTCGTTCGGCATCGAGTGGCAGTTCCAGCAGTACCTGCAGGGTCAAGGTGGCCTCGAGCACTTCGAGCGTGGGTTGTTCGGTTCGATCACCGGTGGAGCCTGGAGCGTCGAGCCAGCCCAACCGGGTTCCGACGTCGTGCTGACGATCGATCACCGTATTCAGTACGTGGTCGAGGAGGCGCTGATCGAACACTGTCAGGAGATGAACGCCCGGAGCGCCAACTCTGTCGTCGCCGATCCCCGGACCGGGGAGATCCTGGCCATGGCCACGGTGCTGCGTGGGGATGACGGCCAATGCTACGTGCCCCGCTACAACGCCCCGATCGTCGACACCTTCGAGCCGGGCTCGGTGCTCAAGATGATCACCTTCGCCGCCGCAGTCAACGATCTCGGCTACACCCGCGACACATCGATCGCCGTGCCCTCGTCGATCAGGGTGGGTGACAAGGACTTTCCCGATCACCCGAGGCATCCCCCGGCCGATTTCCCGATCTCCCAGATCGCCGCGGATTCCATGAACGTCGGCACGATCAAGCTCGCCCAACAGATCGGACCGGAGCGCCTCCAGCAGTACCTGATGGCCTTCGGATTCGGGCAGGAGAGCGGACTCGGCTTCAAGGACGAGGCCATCGGCCGGGTTCCCTCCACCTGGCATGGCAGTGAGCAGGGCTCGATTCCGATCGGGCAGGGCATCACGGTCAACTCGGTCCAGCTGTTGTCGGCCTACAACGCGATTGCCAATGACGGCGTGTACGTCGCTCCGAAGCTGATCCGGTCGCTCGTGGCCCCCGATGGCACCAAACAGCTTCCTGAACCTCAAGAAGCGCGGACGATCGTTTCGGCGACTGCGGCCGATGAAGTCACGTCGATGCTCGAGGGTGTTGTCGAGACCGGCACGGGCACGGCGGCCTCGGTGCCCGGCTACTCGGTCGCCGGCAAGACGGGTACTGCCTGGAAGGTCTTCGGCAGCGGTCCCAACCGTGGCACCTACGGCACCGATGGCGATCGCAAGTACGTCGTGACCTTCGCCGGGTTCCTTCCCGCCGAGAACCCGCAACTCTCGATCGTCGTGGTCGTCGACGAGCCCACGGTCCAAACGACCGCCGGCAAGGTGGCGGCGCCGGTGTTCGCCGACATCGCCCACTACGTCCTGCGCATCCTCGGTATCCCACCCGAACGTCTCGAGGCTGAACCCAACGGGCCGGTTCGCGGTGTTCCCGCAGGCGTCGACCCGGACTGGGTACCCCGTGAACTCTCCGTGGACGACGCGCCGGAGTCGGGTCATGCGGTGTCAGACTCCGGTGTGGATCAACGAGCGGAGCATCCCGAATCGGCCTCGACATCCGGCGGGACCGAACCAACCGGCACGACCGACCAGACCGACATGAGCGAGACCTCGACGGTCGAGGGGACAGGATGAGTCTTCGAGTGGCCGCCCTCGTCGAAGCACTCGGGGCGACGCTCATCGTTCCCGGCGCATCGGATGGTCCGGACTCCGACATCGAGTTGACCTCCGCCGGTCACGACTCCCGCTCGGTCCAACAGGGCGCCTTGTACTGTTGTGTTCGCGGTGCCAACTTCGACGGCCATGGGTTCGCCGCCGACGCGGTTGCCTCCGGTGCCGCAGCCTTGTTGGTCGAGCATCGGGTCGAGGTCGACGTCCCACAGATCGTCGTCCCTGACGTTCGTCGGGCGATGGGCCCGGCCGCCAGTCTGATCCTGGGTGAGCCATCGAAGCGGCTCGATGTGATCGGTGTCACCGGAACCAATGGCAAGACCACCACCGTTCACCTGCTGGGGACGATCCTCGGTCGTGACGCAAGCATGGTGGAAACCATGGGCACCCTCACCGGAGCCCGAACAACCCCCGAAGGTCCGGAACTCCAGGCGAGCCTGGCGTCGGCGGCCGAGCGAGGCGTTCGCTACCTGGCCATGGAGGTGTCGTCTCACGCTCTGGATCTGCACCGGGTCGACGGCACCCGATTCCGCGCCGTCATCTTCACCAACCTCGGGCGTGACCATCTCGATCACCACGGTGACCTCGAGGCCTACTACCAGGCCAAGGCCCGGCTGTTCACCCCCGAGTTCGCCGAGGTCGCGATCATCAACACCGACGATCCTGCCGGCCTTCGCCTGGCCGCCTCGGTCGAGGCCGCGGGAGGCATGCGAGTCGAACGCATCGGACTCGATCAGGCAGTCGGGCTCCGGGTCGATGGGCCCGTGGCGAGGTTCGACTGGGAGGGACTTCCGATCGAACTCCACCTCGCCGGCCGGTACAACGTCCTGAATGCACTGGGCGCGGCGACCGCTGCCCGAGTCGTCGGCTGCGACCCGGTCGACATCGCCGATGCGCTGTGCGCCGCCGATCCACCCCGCGGCCGATTCGAGTTCGTGGACGTCGGCCAGTCCTTTCAGGTGGCCGTCGACTACGCGCACACACCCGATGCCATCACGGCCGTCCTCGCAGCCGGGCACGAATCGGCCGGTTCCGACGGTCGTGTGCTCCTGGTGTTCGGCTGCGGCGGCGACCGCGATCGGGCCAAACGCTCCCTCATGGGGCGGGCCGCCGTCGAGGGCGCCGACCTGGTCGTGCTCACCAGTGACAACCCTCGGAGCGAGGATCCCGCCGAGATCATCGCAGAGGTCGCTGCCGGGTTCGGTGACCGGTCGAGCAGGACCGCCGAAGTCATCATCGAGCCCGATCGCGCCCGGGCGATCGCAACAGCCATCGGCGCGGCGCAGGCCGGCGACGTGGTCGTGATCGCAGGCAAGGGCCACGAGACCGAACAGATCATCGCGGACGTCCATCACCCCTTCGATGACCGCCAGGTCGCCGTCGAGTCCCTGCTGCGGTTGGCCGGCCAGGACCGTCATGTCGCCGGGGGACTGCCGAAGTGATCCGCCTCCTCGTGGCCGCAGCACTGTCGTTCCTGTTCGCCGCGCTCGGCACTCGTGTCCTGATCGACATCCTCACTCGCCGGCGGATCGGGCAACCGATCCGTGAGGACGGGCCCCAGGGGCACATGACGAAGGCCGGGACACCGACCATGGGCGGCATTGCCATCGTCTTCGGCGCCGTCGGCGGCTACCTGCTGTCGGACTTCCTCGGGGGTGGCGTGTTCACCCGCAGCGGCCTGCTGGCCATGGCGACCATCTGTGGTGCTGCATTCGTGGGCTTCCTCGACGATTGGATGAAGGTGAGCCGCGAGCGCAACCTCGGCCTGAACAAGCGCATGAAGATGGCCGGACTGTTGACCGTGGCCGGGGGGTTCGCGGTGCTGGCCGTCAACTTCACCCCGGTCCACACCCAGATCTCCTTCACCCGGTGGTCCTCTCCCGGCTTCGACCTGGGTGGCATCGGCTGGTCGATCTGGGCGGTGTTCGTCATCCTGGCGATGTCGAATGCCGTGAATCTCACTGATGGCCTCGATGGTTTGGCTGCCGGATCGGGCATCTTCAGTTTCGGCGCCTACCTCGTCATCGGATTCTGGATCTTCCGACAGACGAACTCGGCCAACGGTTTCATCTATGACGTGCCCCACGCGCTCGATCTCGCCGTGGTGGCGATGGCCATGATCGGCGCCCTGGCCGGATTTCTGTGGTTCAACGCCGCGCCGGCAGAGATCTTCATGGGCGACACCGGTTCGCTGGCCATCGGTTCGGGATTGGCATCGCTCGCGCTGCTCACCAACACCCATCTGCTCCTGCCGATCCTGGGCGGGGTCTATGTGGCCGAGACCCTTTCGGTCGTGCTGCAGGTTGGTTGGTTCAAGGCGACCAAAGGCAGGCGCTTGTTCCGGATGGCGCCCATCCATCACCACTTCGAGTTGCTCGGGTGGCGAGAAACCAAGGTGATCATTCGGTTCTGGCTGATCGCCGGCGCGCTCACTGCGCTGGGACTCGGGCTGTTCTACGCCGACTGGGTGAACAACGTGGAGCTGGTTCGGTGAGCGCCGCATCCACCGATCTCTCCAGGCCATTGGTGGTCGGCTTCGGCATCACCGGGCAAGCTGTGGTGCGCGCGCTCCTGGATCATCAGCGGCGGCCGATCGTGACCGACGATCGTCCGAGCGACGCTGCCCGCTCGGTGGCCATCGAATTGGGCCTGGAGCTGGCCGTCAGCCCCACCGAAGCCGAACTCCGCGAATTGGTGGCGTCCGCCTCGGTGGTTCTTCCCAGCCCGGGGCTGCCCGGGTCTCATCCGGTCTTTGTCATCGCCGCATCGTTGGGGGTCCCGATCCGAAGCGAGTTCGATCTGGCTGCCCAGTGGGACGACCGCCCGATCGTGTCGATCACCGGAACGAACGGAAAGACCACCGTGACCTTGCTCGTCGCCGAGGCACTGGAACGATCAGGGATCCATGCCGTGGCCGTCGGCAACACCGAGATCCCCCTCGTGCAGGCTCTCGGTGACGTCACCGTCGAGGTGTTCGTCGTCGAGGCATCGTCGTTCCGACTCCTGCACAGCGGGCGTTTCGAACCTCAGGTCGCGACCTGGCTCAACTTCGCCCCCGATCACCTCGATGCCCACCGCGATCTCGCAGAGTACGAAGCGGCGAAGGCATCGATCTGGGCCCACCTGCCCCAAGGCGCGGTAGCCATCGGCAACCGTGACGACCCCGTGGTGATGAGCCACCTGCCCCGAACGCCGAGCGCGCTCACCTTCGGCCTCGACCACGGTGATTGGCGCTGCGAATTCGGTTGGCTCGTCGGACCCGATGGGCCGTTGGTCGAGATCGACCGGCTGGCTCGACGGCGTCCTCATGACCTGGCCAACGCACTGGCAGTGGCCGCAACCGCGCTTGCCGCCGGGGCGACGGTCGAGGGCGTGGTCGAGACCCTCGTTGGCTTCAACGGGTTCCCGCATCGGGTGGAGTTCGTGGGGGAGTGGGACGGGGTGTCCTGGTTCAACGATTCCAAGGCCACGGTGCCCCACGCGACGCTTGCAGCGGTCGGGGGGTTCGAGTCGGTGGTGCTCATTGCCGGTGGCAGGAACAAAGGCCTCGACCTCCACGGGCTGTCGGCTGCAGTCCCGCCGGTTCGGGCCGTCGTCGCCACCGGTGCAGCCGCCGAGGAGATCGCGGCCATCTTCACCAAGGTGCCCGTCGAACGAGCTTCCACCATGGAAGAAGCCGTCGAGCGGGCGGCTGCGTTGGCCCGACGGGGCGACACGGTGCTGCTGTCGCCCGCATGCACCAGCTACGACTGGTACGCCGACTACGGCGAACGAGGTCGTGATTTCATCCGGATCGTCAAGCAGAGGTTCTCATGACCGGTGACCGCACATTCGCAGGCTCGAATCGGACCGTTCGGTCCGGGACACTCCGAAGTGGATCGACGGGTTCGGCCCGACCCGGGACCGTCCGAGTCGGCCGGCGGCAACCGGTTCGGTCACGGCGATCCACTGCATCGATCGCTGCGACCAGCGACGGACACCGCCTGGCCGCCATGCTGAGCCTGCTGGTCCTGACCCTCACGATCTTCGGCCTCGTGATGGTGCTCTCTGCCTCGTCGGCGAGCAGCGTGCACCAGTTCTCGTCGTCGCCCTTCTACCAGTTCAAGCGGCAGGTGGTCTGGGCCACGCTCGGCGCGCTGTGCTTCTGGGCCGCCAGCCGGATCGATTATCGCTCGTACCGGCCGCTGGCCAAGCCCGTCCTCGGCCTGACCTTCGTGTTGCTCGTGGCCGTGCTCATCCCTGGCGTGGGTCGCAGCGTCAACGGTTCGAACCGATGGCTGGGGGTGGGCCCTGCGGTCTTCCAACCGTCGGAGATCGCCAAGTTCGCTCTTGTGGTGTTCGTCGCCGACCTGCTCAGCCGGCGAAGCGCTCGCATGGACCGACCCGATCTCACGGTTCGGCCGGTGATCGTGGTGGTGAGTGTGATGTCGGGATTGCTCATTCTCCAGCCCAAGTTGGGCACCTCCCTGATTCTCGGATCGGTGGCCTTGATGATGCTGTTCGTCGCCGGTGCCAAGGTCACCAGCCTTGGTGCGTGGGCTGCGGTCGGGGCGCTCGCCGCCGCGTTCGCCGCCTACCTGGAGCCGTATCGGCGCGCTCGCCTCTTCGCCTTCGTCGATCCGTGGGCTGATCCGCTGGGCAAAGGTCTGCAGACCATCCAGAGTCAGGTGGGCATCGCGTCGGGCGGCCTCCTGGGGGTCGGTCTGGGCAACTCTCGTAGCAAGTGGGGCTTCCTGCCCGAGGCGCACTCCGACTTCATCTTCGCGATCGTGGGCGAGGAAGTGGGCCTGATCGGTGCCGGTGCACTGATCCTTGCGTTCTTGCTGCTGGGGGTCCTCGGGGCGCGGACGGCCTTGCACGCTCAGGATCGCTTCGGCACGCTCCTGGCAGCCGGTATCACGGGATCGTTGCTCATCCAGGCGTTCCTCAACATCGGCATGGCGATGGGTCTGCTGCCGATCACCGGCGAGCCGCTGCCGTTCGTCTCGGCCGGCGGATCGAGCCTCGTCATGACGCTCGGGGCCGCGGGGGTGCTCGTCTCGATCGCTCGCACGTCGAGTGCTGCGAATGCGGGTGGAAGGTGACGTCCGAGGCCGACCGCTCGACCCTGGTCATCACCGGTGGTGGCACCGCGGGGCACACCAATCCGGGCATCGCCGTCGCGCAGGCCTTGGTCGCCAAGGGGCTCGATCCGGCTCGGATCCATTTCGTCGGCGGTGAACGAGGCAACGAGGGCACCCTCGTTGCCGAGGCCGGCTTCGCCATCGACCTGCTCCCGGGGCGAGGGTTCGAGCGGCGTCTGCACCCTGCGGCGTGGCCGGCCAACCTGGCGGCCGCTCGATCGCTGTTGGCCGGCTTCGCCGAGGCCATCGGGGTGATGCGTCGCGTTCGGCCGGCTGCCGTTCTGTGCCTGGGCGGATACGCCGCAGCCCCGGCGTCGCTGGTTGCCATGCTCACCCGGATTCCCATCGTGGTCACCGAGCAGAACGCCCGGGCGAGCGCGGTGAACCGGTTGGTGGGTCGCGTTGCCCGAGTCTGTGCCCTGCCGTACCCCGGGGTCGACCTGCCCAACGGGGTGCTCACCGGAAACCCCATTCGGCCGGCCGTGGTCGAGGCGGTCACCTCGGCCGACCGCGCCACCTCGCTCCGCCGGCTCGGGTTACCGACCGACCGTCTCGTGGTTGCGGTGTGGTCCGGTTCTCTCGGTGCTCGCAGCGTCAATCGAGCGGTACACGATCTGGCCGAGCTGTGGGCCGATCGCTCCGACGTAGCCATCTATCACGTCGTCGGACGTCGAGATTTCGCCGACTTCGAAGACCATCCGCCAGCCGTCACTTCAGGTCGGCTTATCTACAAGACCGTGGACTACGAGCATCGGATGCCGTTGCTGTTGAGCGCAGCCGATGTCGCCGTTTGTCGCGCCGGGGCCTCCACCACGGCGGAACTGGCGGTCGCCGGCCTGCCCGCAGTGCTCGTGCCGCTGCCCGGCGCACCTCGGGACCACCAGACGGCCAACACCGCCGAACTGGTGGCGGCCGGTGGTGCGTTGCTGTTGCCCGACGCCGAGCTCGACGGCGCAACCCTTGCGGCCCGGCTCGAACCCTCCTCGACCATCCCGAGGCCCTGCGGGCCATGGCGACGGCGGCGGCGTCGGTCGGTCGCCCCCAAGCGGCCACGGCCGTCGCCGATCTCCTCCTCGACGTCGCCGGATCGGGGTTCGCTCCATGACGGCGATCCGTCCGAGGCCGATCCGATGACGGCGCGACCCGACAGCGGTGCTTCGAATCCGCCAGAATTCGACATGCTCGATCTCAGTCACCCTCGCCGGATTCATCTGGTCGGGGTGGGTGGCTCGGGTATGAGCGCCATCGCGGAGATTCTCGTCGGGACTGGCCATGAGGTCACCGGATCCGACCTGACGGAGTCCCTGCCACTGCAGCGTCTCGCCTCCCGCGGGCTTGCGATGCACGTCGGCCACGATCCCGCTCATCTCGGCGATGCCGAGGTCGTGGCCATCTCGACGGCCATCCCTGCGACCAACAGCGAAGTGGTGGCCGCCAGAGAAGCCGGCTTGCCGGTGCTGCGTCGTTCCGAACTCCTGGCGGCCATCACCTCGCAATGGCGAACCGTGGCCATTGCCGGGACCCACGGCAAGACGACGACCAGCGCCATGCTGGCTGCGTGCCTGCTCGGTGCCGGCCTCGATCCGGCGTACCTCGTCGGTGGTGACCTCCGGGATCTCGGGCGTGGTGCCGGCGTCGGCAGCGGTGACATCCTCGTCGTCGAGGCCGACGAGAGCGACGGTACCTTCGTCGAGCTGGCGGCCTCGGCGGTCATCGTCACCAACGTCGAACCCGACCACCTCGAACACTACGGCGGCTTCGCCGGACTCGAGCAGGCATTCATTCGGTTCGTCGTGCAGTGCGACGGCCCTTGTGTCGTCTGCATCGATGATCCGGGGGCCAGTCGCCTCGCTGCCCTCGGGGGCGAGCACCGGATCATCACCTACGGAACGGCCCCGGCTTCGGCCTTCCGCATCGTGGATCCGCTGCCGACACCCGTCGGTGTCGAGTTCACCATCGCGGTCAGCGAGGCTGCGGAGTTCGTCGGCGGTCGCTCGTTCCGGGTCCGGCTGCGTCAACCGGGCATGCACAACGCCCGCAATGCCACGGCAGCCTTCGCCATGGGGATTGCCCTCGGAGCAGATCCCGAGGCGCTCGTCGAGGCGCTCGGGCGCTTCGGCGGTGTGGGCCGTCGCTTCGAAGACCGGGGGTCGGCTGCCGGCGTCCGACTGGTTGACGACTACGCCCACCTGCCCACCGAGGTGTTGTCCGCCTTGAGCGCAGCGCGCAGTCTCGATCCTCGGCGCCTCGTCGCCGTGTTCCAGCCGCATCGATACAGCCGAACCGAACAGCTGTGGTCGACCTTCGGCGACTCGTTCGTCGACGCCGACATCCTGATCGTCACCGGACTGTATGCAGCAGGCGAGACACCGCGACCCGGCATCGGCGGTCATCTGATCGCCGACGAGGTACGCCGACTCCACCCTGATGCGGATGTTCGTTACGTCGAGTCGCTCGACGACGTCCTGTCGCTGCTCGGTGACGTCCTCCGAGACGGTGACCTCTGCATCACACTCGGCGCCGGTGACCTGACCCAGCTGCCGAGCCGGCTGCTCCCGTTGCTCGAAGGTCGGGCCCGATCGTGATGACGGAACGTGCTCCTTGCCGATGGTGCGACTCCACCCTCGAGGCCCTCGCCCGGCTCGAGCACGCAGGCCTGCCGCTACGGCGCAATGACTCGTTGGCGCCCTTCACCACGTATCGAGTCGGTGGCCCGGCTGCGGCGACGGTGACGGTCACCGAGGTTCGCCAGCTCGAGTCGATCGCCGCCGCCATCACCGATGGATTTGCCGGGAATGGACCAGCAGTGGAGGTCCTGGTCATCGGCAAGGGGTCGAATTTGCTGGTGTCGGACGCCGGGTTCGACGGTCTGGCGCTGGTGCTCGGCCCTGGATTCGAGGCCATCGACATCGAGGCGGCGACGTCGAGCGTCCGGCTGGGCGGCGCCGTCCTGCTGCCGGTGGCGGCCAGGGCGACGGTGCGCGCCGGACTGACGGGCTTCGAGTGGGCGGTCGGAGTCCCCGGCACCGTTGGTGGTGCGGTGGCCATGAACGCAGGCGGCCATGGTTCGGACATGGCGGCGTCGGTGGTCGCAGTCACTGTCTTCGACCTGGCCAGCTCGGTCATGACCAGACGATCCGCCGTCGATCTCGAGTTCGGCTACCGGCACTCGTCGATCGGGACCCTCGACGTGGTGCTCGAGGCGGAACTGCAGCTCGAGGCCGGCACCGGATCTCGAGAGACACAGTCGGTGGAAACACAGTCGGTGGAAACACTGTCGGAGATCGTGCGGTGGCGACGCGAGCACCAACCCGGCGGGTCGAACGCAGGCAGCGTGTTCGCCAACCCGCCGAACGACTCGGCGGGGAGGCTGATCGACGAGGCGGGTCTGAAGGGTTTCCGTCTGGGAAGCGCCGAAGTGTCGGCCAAACACGCCAACTTCATCCAAGCCGATGCCGATGGGTCAGCCGATGATGTCTACCGACTCATTCGCTTCGTCCAGGCCACCGTGGCCGAGCGCACGGGGGTCGAGTTGCGTCCCGAGAACCGGCTCGTCGGGTTCGGGTCGTCCGGGCAGGGGCCGCGTCGATGACCAGGACAAAGGATCGAACATCGTCGGGGGTCCAACCGGGCGGGGCCAAGGACCGGCAGCGACCCCGTCAGGGCGTGGCCATCGACCCCAAGTTGGCTGCCCGTCGCCAGGAGGTCGCTCGTGACCACGACCGTCGCCGGATGCGACTCCTCGCGGTGCTCTGCGCCGTCACCCTGGTGGCCCTTGGTGGCATCGTGGCTGCCAACAGCTCGCTGCTGGACGTCGATGAGATCCGGGTGGTCGGCGCGGTCAACGTCGACAGCGCTCAGGTCGTGGCCGCCAGTGGCATCTTGATCGGTGATCCCCTGCTCGACGTCGATGTCGACGCAGCGCGCAATGGCGTGGGTCGCCTGCCCTGGGTCGAGACGGTCTCGTTGGAGCGCCACGCCGACGGAACGGTGGTGCTGAACGTGAGCGAACGTGTTCCTCGGGCGGCTCTCGGGGGGCCCGACGGCCTCATGTTGATCGACGCCGACGGGCGACAGCTCGATCTCGTCGCCACTGCACCCGAAGGATTCCTGCCCATCGTCGGGATCGCTGCGGACGGTACTCCCGGACAACCGGCGCCCGCCGAGGTCCACCCGGTGTTGCGACTGCTCGAGGAGCTCTCCCCTGCGATCACGCCACTCGTCTCCCGGATCGAATGGATGGACGGTTCGCTCTTCCTGGCCTTGACCAGTGGCGGTCGCGCCGAGATCGGCGACGACACTGCGTTGGCCGAGAAGATGGTGAGCCTCGAGACGATCCTGGCCAAGGTCGATCTCCGCTGCCTGTGGGAGATCGATGTTCGCGTCCCGACCGCGCCCGCTGTCACCAGGGTCAATGCCAACGGCGATCCACGCGCCGCCGTGGTTGATCTGGCAGAATGCGCCTAGCGTGGGGTGTTGAGTACGCACCCGTATGTCCAGGTCTTCGATGACCCGTTGATAGAAAGCCGTCGATGAGCACCCAGAATTATGTAGCGGTTATCAAGGTGGTGGGCGTCGGCGGTGGCGGTTGCAATGCCGTGAATCGAATGATCGACGCCGGTCTCAAGGGCGTCGAATTCATCTCGGTCAACACCGACGCCCAGGCGTTGTTGATGAACGACGCCGAGACGAAGATCCACATCGGCCGGGAGCTGACCAGAGGGCTCGGTGCCGGCAGCGATCCGGCCATCGGCCAGCAGGCCGCCGAGGACCACGCCGACGAGATCGCCTCTGCGCTCGATGGTGCGGACATGGTGTTCATCACCGTTGGCGAGGGTGGCGGCACCGGTACCGGCGCTGCGCCGGTCATTGCCGAACTGGCCAAGAGTCGCGGCGCGCTCACCATTGCCGTGGTGACCCGGCCCTTCGGTTTCGAAGGTCGCCGGCGAGCATCGCAGGCCGAGACCGGTATCTCGCGTCTTCGCGAGAAGGTCGACACCCAGATCGTCATCCCGAACGACCGACTGCTGTCGATCGCCGATGAGAAGACGACCATGGTCAACGCGTTTCGCATGGCGGATGAAATTCTGCTCTCGGGGGTATCGGGCATCACCGACCTGATCACCACCCCCGGGCTCATCAACACCGACTTCGCCGATGTGCGCATGATCATGCACGATGCCGGATCGGCGTTGATGGGTATCGGTCAGGCCAAGGGCGAAGGTCGCGCGCTCGCAGCAGCGCGGGCCGCCATTGCCAGCCCCTTGCTCGAGTCGTCGATCGAGGGAGCGCGGGGCATTCTGTTGTCCGTCGCCGGATCGAGCGACCTGGGCCTGTTCGAGGTGAACGAGGCGGCCGAGATCATCCACGACGTGGCTCATCCCGACGCCAACATCATCTTCGGAACCGTGGTCGACGAGGACATGGTCGACGAGATCCGGGTCACCGTCATCGCCGCCGGCTTCGATCGCTTCGAGGTTCCCGAACCGGCCGGCCACGCCGCCCCGCTCAAGACGGCCAGGCGTGATCCGTTGGCCGACCTCCTGGGTGATGATGACGATGCCGACGGCGGCCCGGTCGATCTGTTCGCTTCGGAGGACGACGATGACGACGAAGACGACGACTTCGACGTTCCCTCCTTCCTCAAGTAACGCCGGTCTCCCGGTGCAAGGGCGTCGAGGCGCCGACCCGCACCCCGTGCTTGCGTGGTCGGTCCCGACCGGTGCGTGGAGGTGTCAGGTCCGCTCGACGTCGGTGGACGATGGCGATTTTGCCGTGGTGAGTCCGGCTTCGGACGTCGAGCAGCGACGGCGCTCGATCGTCGACGCGCCCTGGACGGTGCTGCACCAGGTGCACGGCACCACGGTCGTGATGGTCACTGCGCCCGGCGAACAGACGGGATCGGTGGCCGATGGCGCGATTGCCGTGGTCGAGCGGGCACCAGTGGCGGTGACCACGGCCGACTGCGCTCCGGTGGTGCTGATCGGCGACCTCGGGGTGGCCGTGGTGCATGCCGGATGGCGGGGCGCACTCGCCGGGATCATCGAAGCGGCGGCCGAGGGACTGCGAGCGTCCGGTGCGTCCCCGGTGGCGACGTTGCTCGGTCCCTGTATCGGCCCATCGACCTACGAGTTCGGACCCGACGACCTCGAGAACCTCGTTTCGGTGTACGGCAAGGGCGTCCGCGGGCGCTCCGGGACCGGTCGGGCCTCGCTCGACCTGCCTGCCCTCATCGGGGCGGCCTGCGAGGCTGCAGGCTGGCCGCGACCGGCTCGGCCGCCCTGCACCAGCGATCCTCGGTACTACAGCCACCGCTCTCGTGGTGACAAGGGTCGTCAGACCACTGTCGCCTGGTTGGAGTCGGCCGGTGGATGACCGATCACCACAGGGCGACCGTCCCCCGTCGGTGCCGCTCACCGCGATCGAGCTGCGACAACGCTGGTTGGCGCTGCAGGACGAGATCGTGGACTCGGGCGGTGACCTCGACCGGGTTCGCGTCGTGGCCGTCACCAAGACCTTCCCCGCCGCCGTTGCCGAATTGGCGCTCGAGGTCGGATTGATCGATCTGGGCGAGAACTATGGGCAGGAACTCGAGTCCAAGTCCGTCGAGGTCGCCGAATGGGTGTCGCGTCATCCCCGAATCGAGCCACCGCGCTGGCATTTCATCGGCGGCCTGCAGCGGAACAAGGTGAAGCGCATCGCCGATTGCGTCGCTCTGTGGCAGACGGTCGATCGCGCCGATCTGGCCGACGAGATCGCCCGGAGGGCGCCCCAAGCGGCGATCCTGGTTCAGGTCAACACCACCGATGAGGTCCAGAAATCGGGCTGCGGGCCCGCCGAGACAGCCAGGTTGGTCGATCATGCCCGCCGGCAGGGACTCGACGTTCAAGGGCTGATGACCATCGGTCCGACCGATGGGTCCGATCCCCGCCCCGCCTTTGCTCGCCTGCGGAAATTGGCCGACGAGCTCGGCTTGGTCGATTGCTCGATGGGGATGAGTGGCGATGTCGCTGCCGCGGTGAGCGAGGGTTCCACCATGGTGCGGGTCGGAACCCGACTGTTCGGAAACCGTTCACCGAGAGGGACGATCTCGTGATGCATTCGCGCGTACCGCAGCCATATCTGGCATGCTGGAAGCGGCGCTGCAGCCGAGTAGGCGAACGTGGAACAACAGCACGTGGAACAACAGCAGGAAGCCAGGAGCGCAGATGACCGTGTTTCGCAACGTGATGGTATATCTCGGACTCGGTCCCGACGAGGAGTACGAGGACGGCTACTTCCTCGACGAGGACGATGATCGCCGTCGCGACGACTCGGTGCGCCGGCTCCCCACCCAGCGATCCGGCGACCAGGGTCGCGAGTTCGATGAGCCGAGTGCCGTGGGTGCCGTGAGACCGCTTCGACCTGTCGACGACAGCTACTCGAATGTCGGTCGTCAAACCATGAGCGAGCGGCTCGACGCCGACCGACAATTCGATTCTCGCTACGCCGATGGGGGCCACGGCGAGGCGCCCGTGGTCGATCTCGTGGCCGAGGAGCGTCACTATCGTGAATCGTCGAGCTCTCAGTTCAATGACACCCCAGTGGTGAGGGCGGTACCGATGCGGCGAACGAAGCCTGTCACCTTGGCCCCGGAGACCTTCGGGGATGCAAAGGCCATTGCCGATGAGTTCAAGCGGTCCACGCCGGTGATCATGAACCTGCAGGGTCTCGATCGGGAACTGGCCCGCCGGCTCATCGACTTCGCCAGTGGCGTGTGCTATTCGCTCAGCGGCAGCATGGAGAAGATCGCTTCGCAGGTCTTCCTGCTGACGCCGAAATCGGTCGAGGTCTCCGATGAGGACCGTCGCCGGATCGAGGAGCGCGGGTTCGCGCGCTGATCAGCGACCTCACTTCGCCACCGTGCACCCTTGCGTCGGTGGCGGGCAGTAGTCTGAAAAGATGGCTCTGCAAAGCGACAAACTTCGGCTGTTGAGGAGAATTCCCGAGATCCGGTTCGAGGAAGAACTCCGGGGATACAGCAAGCAGCAGGTGGATCGGGTTCTCGAGAATCTCGCGCCACTGGCCGACGAGATCGAGAGCCTTCAGAATCGGCTCGCCGAGGCAGAGACCCGGGCTGCGGCCGCTGAGGCCCGCCTGCTCGAGAGCAGCGGCCGAGAGTCCGATATTGCTGCGCCCTCCATGGCGGCCCAGCCGCTTCCCGCGACGCCGGCGGACTTCGACGAGACCTTGCGCAACACCTTGTTGCTCGCACAGCGCGCCGCCGACGAGACCGTGCGCCGAGCCAACGAGGACGCCGCCCAGGTCAACGCCCAGGCGATCTCCGATGCCGATCAGATGCTGGCGTCGGCTCGGGCCGAGTCAGCATTGCTCGAAGCCGAAATCGAGGCCCGTCGGGCTGAGCTACTGGCCGATGTCGACGCCGAACGCCGTCAACTGCTCGATGAGATCCGCACATCCGCCTCGACCCGTCGGGCGGCCATCGAGCAGGAACTGACCCAGACCGAAGGGGCCGAACGGGCCGAGCTCCTGAGCCAGATCGAGGATCTGCAGGGCATCAGGGGCATGCTCCTCGACGACGTCGAGATGCTCGAGCAGCATCTCGACGTTCGGCGCAACGCCATCCGCGAGGCATTGTCGGAGATCGGCAATGTCCTCGATCAACCCGACCGCCTGCGGGGCGAGGCCCCGTTGGTCGTCGATGTCGAGGCCGCTCCCGGTTCCGCCGCGATGTCCACGTCGGCCGACGATTTGCACGAGGTCACCGTGGCCGCACCCCTGCTCGACGAACTCCTGGCCGAGGAGGATGACGGGTCATCGGATGCACAGGACGACGGGGGCAACGACGCCGCCGACCTCAATGTGCCCACCGACGAGGGCTTCCTCCTGGAGACCAGCCCGGCGACCACCTTGGCTGCACCGGTGTTCGTCGAGCCGACGGCGCTCGACGAAGGCCCTGCGACTCAGGAGATTTCTGCGATCTCCATCGAGGCGACGGTCGACGGTCCCGCCGAGGCGGCGCCCGAGGGCGACGCCCCCAGCGCAGGCGATGACCCGTTC
>JAHECQ010000319.1 GCA_024641625.1 Acidimicrobiales bacterium
GCTGTTCTTTGCTCACGGCTTCAACATCCGCTTCGGCCTCATCACCCCGCCGGCCAATGTCGATGTGTGCATGGTCGCGCCCAAGGGCCCTGGCCACCTCGTGCGCCGGACCTACGTGGAGGGCGGCGGCGTGCCGTGCCTCATCGCCGTGGAGAACGACGCATCGGGCAATGCCAAGGGCTTGGCCCTGGCCTATGCCGATGCCATCGGTGGCGCCCGAGCCGGCGTGATCGAGACCACGTTCACCGAGGAGACCGAGACCGATCTCTTCGGTGAACAGGCAGTGCTCTGCGGCGGCACCACGGCACTGGTCCAGGCTGGGTTCGAGACCCTGATCGAGGCCGGCTACCAGCCGGAGGTTGCCTACTTCGAATGCCTGCACGAGCTCAAGCTCATTGTGGACCTCATGTACGAAGAAGGCATCGCGGGCATGCGGTACTCGGTGTCCGACACCGCCGAATTCGGTGATCTCGTCAGCGGTCCCCGGGTGATCAACGCCGCGGTCAAGCAGGAGATGCAGGGCATTCTCACCGACATCCAGGACGGCACCTTCGCCAAACGATGGGTCGAGGAAAGCCGTCAGGGTCGTCCCAACTTCCTGCGGCTCGAGGCCGCCGGTCACGACCACCCGATCGAGAAGGTCGGTGCCCAACTGCGGGCCATGATGCCGTGGATCTCCGAGGGCAAGGGTTCGGTGCGCGACGCCTCCGGTGGCCAGGGTTGATGGGCGACTTCGTCACCATTGAGGAGGTCGAGCACGAGGGTGTCGCCCTGATTCGACTCGACCGCCCGAAGGTCAACGCACTCAACACCCAGGTCGGTCACGAACTCCTCGCGGCGGCGACCGAACTCGAGTCCCGATCGGACATTCGTGCCGTGGTGTTGTGGGGCGGTCCCAAGTTCTTCGCCGCCGGCGCCGACATCAGCGAGTTTCCGGTCAATGACGGCGTTCGTGATCCCTCGGGCATGGTCGACGTGCTCAATGCTGCCAACTTCAAGCTCGAGAACCTCCCGCAGATCACCGTGGCTGCCGTCAACGGCTTCGCCCTGGGAGGCGGCTGCGAGCTGTCGATGAGCACCGACTTTCGGATCGCCGGTGAGGGGGCAGTGTTCGGCCAGCCCGAGATCCTCCTCGGACTCATCCCTGGCGCGGGAGGCACCCAACGGCTCACTCGTCTCATCGGGGTGACCAGGGCCAAGGAGCTCAACTACACCGGCCGCAACGTCAAGGCCGGCGAGGCCCTGAGCATCGGTCTCGTGTCCGCGGTGTATCCCGATGACCAGGTATTGGACCAGGCCCTCGAGTTGGCGGCCTCCTACGCGAAGGGTCCGGCCGCATTGTCCTACGCCAAACGGGCGATCATGGACGGACTCCACGTCTCGATCGAAGATGCCATCGCCATCGAACGACGCGAGTTCATCGCATCGTTCCAGACCGACGATGCGGTGATCGGCATCAAGAGCTTTCTCGAGCAGGGGCCGGGCAAGGCCTCGTTCACCGGTCGCTGAGCATTGGCCGAATCCCGTCCCGAATACCCCACGCCGGGGGATGTCGGGCAGATCCTCATCTCCAGCGAGGCAATCCAGGCCAGGGTCGGCGAACTCGGCCGACAGATCACCGATGATCTCGTTGGTGAGGTGCCGCTCCTCGTCGGCATCCTCAAGGGCAGTGCCCTGTTCACCGCTGATTTGATGCGATCCATCCGAGGTCCGGTCGAGATCGACTTCATGGCGGTGTCGTCCTACGGCGACGCCACCCGATCCAGCGGTGTCGTGCGAATCGTGAAGGACCTCGATGCTCCGGTCGCAGGTCGACATGTGATCTTGGTCGAGGACATCGTGGACTCGGGCCTCACCATGACCTACCTGCTCGAACACCTCAGCGGGCAAGGGCCCGCCTCGGTTCGGAGCTGCGCGCTGTTGGTGCGCGAGACCGGCGATGCACCGCCCCCGGCCGTCGACTACGTCGGCTTCGAGATCCCTCCGGCGTTCGTCATCGGATACGGACTCGACGTGGCCCAGCGGTATCGGAATCTGCCGTACATCGCCGTCTACACCGGCCCGACCTGAACCCATTCCCGCAAAAGCCGAGAGGTTTCGTCGGGAATGGAATCTAGGCTTCGTCGACGATTCGACGAAGGGAGCTTGTGATGTCGAGCGATGCATGGGGTTTCGAGACCAAGCAGATCCACAGTGGCCAGCAGCCCGACAGCGCGACCGGTGCGCGCGCCGTGCCGATCTACCAGACGACGGCGTACCAGTTCCGTGATGCGGCCCACGCGGCCAACCTCTTCGCCTTGGCCGAACCCGGCAACATCTACACCCGAATCATGAATCCCACCCAGAGCGTGCTCGAGGTGCGGGTCGCCGCGCTCGAGAACGGGTTGTCGTCGACGGCCGCCGGGGTGCCCGGTGCGTTGGTGGTGTCCTCGGGGCAGGCAGCCGAAACGCTGGCCATCATGAACATCGCCGAGGCCGGCGACCATGTCGTTGCCGGCGCTGCGCTCTACGGCGGGACCTACAACCTCCTGCACTACACCCTGCCCAAGTACGGCATCGAGACGACCTTCGTCAACGACATGGATGATCTCGACGCTTGGCGGGCCGCGGTGAGGCCCAACACCAAGCTGTTCTACGGCGAGTCCATCGGGAATCCGATGAACAACGTGCTCGACATCGAGGGGGTGTCCTCGGTCGCCCATGCCGCTGGTGTGCCATTGATCGTCGACAACACCGTGGCCTCGCCGTACCTCATCCGCCCGCTCGAATGGGGAGCCGACATCGTCGTGCACTCGGCCACCAAGTTCCTCGGCGGCCACGGCACCTCCATGGCCGGCGTCATCGTCGACGGGGGTTCGTTCGAGTTCTCCGATGCCGAGCGCTACCCCAACTACAACTCGCCCGATCCCAGCTACCACGGGCTGCAGTACTGGCCGATGTTGGGCGCCGGCGCGTTCATCGCCAAGGCACGGATCCAGCTGCTCCGCGATTTCGGGCCATCTGTCAGCCCCTTCAACGCCTTTCTGATCCTGCAGGGCGTCGAAACCCTGTCGCTTCGGATGGAACGTCATGTCGAGAATGCCCAGGCGGTGGCCGAGTGGCTGGAGGCGCATGCCGACGTCGAATCGGTCAACTTCGCCGGCCTTGCGTCGTCGCCGTGGCACGCGAGTGCACAGAAGTACACCCATGGTCGCGGCGCCGGTTCGGTGCCCTCGTTCGTCATCAAGGGTGGTCGCGAAGCAGGCGAGCGGTTCGTCAACGGGCTCGAACTCCACAGTCATGTCGCCAACATCGGCGACGTTCGCTCGTTGGTGATTCATCCCGCTTCGACCACTCATTCGCAGCTCAGCGCCGACGAACAAGCAGCCACCGGCGTCCATCCCGGGCTGGTCCGACTCAGCGTGGGACTCGAGTCGATCGACGACATCCTGGCCGACCTCGAGGCAGGTTTCCAGGCGGCCAAGGACGCCTGAGGACCTGCCGGCCCGGCTCTCGGGTCGCGTTGGCTACAGTTGACGATTCCCCCACAGTTTGGAGACTGCACGTGCCTGAATGCCCAGCAATCGACGGATCGAGCCCACAGCAGCGCAGCTTCGACGGACCGTTCCCGATGTGTATCGACCCCGCAAAGCGCTACACCGCCGAGATGGTCACGAACATGGGCACGCTGGTCATCGCGCTCGATCCCGCCTCGGCACCCAAGACGGTCAACAACTTCGTCTGCCTGGCCCGGTACCACTACTACGACGGCCTCACCTTCCATCGCGTCATCCAGGGCTTCGTGCTCCAGGGTGGTTGCCCGGAGGGGTCGGGGCGCGGTGGCCCCGGTTACCGCTTCGAGGACGAACTGCCCGCTCCTGGACGTTACGAGGTCGGTTCGCTGGCGATGGCCAACGCCGGACCCAACACCAACGGCAGCCAGTTCTTCATCATCTCGGGCCCCAGCGGTGTCGGTCTCCCTCCGGCGTACGCCCTGTTCGGCAAGGTCGTCAAAGGTCTCGAGCACGTGGCGGAAATGGAGAAGGTCAAGACCGGTGGCGGCGATCGCCCAGTGGCCGACATGGTGATCGAGTCGGTCACCATCACCGAGCACGAGGACTGATCCGACTCGATGGACGAGATCCTCGATGTCGATCTGATCGCCTTCGAGCAGGGAACCGATGCGCAGCGGCGAGCAGTCGTCGACGGAGTCATGCAGTCGTTGCGCAACGGTTTCGTCTACACCAGTACCGATCTCAGCGAAGACCTCCTCGACAGCGCGTATGGACTGTTGGAGCAATTCTTCTCCCTACCGGCCGAACGCAAGCTTCAGGCGGTTGCCCCTGGGACCCATGGCCAGACCGGTTACACCGGTCTGTTGGTGGAGACCGCGGCCACCAGCGATGTTCCGGATTGGAAGGAAATGCTGAACTGGGGTGACGAGGTGCCCTTGGGTCACCCGCTTCAGAGGAAGTACCCAGCGCGTTATCCCCGTCGTGTCCTGCCCGAGACCGCGGTTCCGGGAATCACCGAGGTGTTGGCTGCGTTCCACGATCGGGTCCTCGATGTCCAACGACGCTTCCTGCGCATCGTTGCACTGGGGATCGGGTGCGCCGAGTCGTTCTTCGAGGCCATGACCACCAATGGGACCACGTTGACCAGGGCCATTCACTACCCGCCGATGGAGTCCTCACCGGGATGCGGCCACGTGTGGGCGGCCGAACACGCCGACATCAACCTCATCACCGCCTTGCCGAGGGCCACCGCCCGGGGCCTGCAGGTCCGTGTCGGTCAGCAGACCGCCGGCCGGGAGACTGTCGTTGGCGAGACGGTCGTTGGCGAGACGGTCGTTGGCGAGACGGCCGCCATGGGTTGGATCGACGCCACCCCGCCCGAGGGCCACGTCATCATCAACACAGGGATCATGCTCGAGCACCTCACCAACGGTCTCAT
>JAHECQ010000320.1 GCA_024641625.1 Acidimicrobiales bacterium
CGCCTACTCCGGACTCGCCGACCGCACCGCGCCGGACACCTTCGACGACCCGAGTTTTGCGGTTCGGGCCGAACGCATCTGCGCCGAGGCCAAGGACCGGTACGACCAACTGCCCAATTCGCTGTCAGCGGGCGATGAACACGAGCGCGCTGAACAACTGCGCACGGCCAACGGAATCCTCGACACGATGCTGACCGACCTCGAGAGCGAAGCTGCCGCCATGGACGGCACCGTTCGTGACCGGGGAATCGCCGAGCTCTGGCTGCATCGCTGGCGCCTGCTGCTCGCCGATCGGAACAGCTACGCCGAACGCCTCGATCAGGACCCTGCAGCGGTGTTCTACATCTCCCAGGAAGCCGGATTCCGAGCCGAGAAGTCCATCAACTACGTGGCCGACGTCAATCGCATGTCGTCGTGCGGCCTCCCGACCGACGTCGGTTGAGTTCATCAAGGCGACCGAGCCCGGCGCGAACCAGTCTGCGCAGATCCTGGGAGGCCGGCAGGTCAGCATCGAGATCGGGGTCGATCCACCTGGCCTCGGTGGACTCCTCGTTGATTCGATGCTCAGTGGCGTCGGCCAGCACCAGATACCGCACGTCCAGATGGACGTGGGCGGGTTCGACATCGCGTTCGGGGATCTCGTGGATGTCGAGATCGATCGCCGGCCGCACCAGACGTAGATGCGTCAGACCCGTCTCCTCCTGCGCTTCTCGCAGCGCGACCGACCCCAGGTCGCCCTCGCCATCGGCGTGACCCCCGGGCTGGAGCCAACGACCGAGCTTGGCGTGATGGAGCAAGAGCACGCGACGGGTCGCCGGGTCGACGACGAGGGCAGAGCCAGTGAGATGGCCGGCGAGACATGTCCGCCACAGCGCGTTCGGATGTCGGTGGCAGAAGGCCAACATCTCCGACCGGAGCTGATCGTCATCGACTCGTGCGGCCCGCAGCTCGAGTCGGGCTGTCTCGAGTTGGGCTGTCTCGAGTTGGGCTGTCTCGAGTTGGGCTGTCTCGAGTTGGGATTCCTGCATCCGGGCACCGTAGCGGTGGCGTGTCCTGCCGGCGAGGCACGTCGAGGACCTCTCCGACCTGAGCCCGAAGATGACGAAGCTCGGACCCTTCCCTTGGCCCCATCGCGGGCCGGGCATGATCTTCCTGACCGCACCGATAGCCGGTCGGCACCCCGAACCGCAGCTGGCCGCGCTCACCGCCGACATCCTCGATCAGCGTCTCCTGCGGGTGATCGGCGGGCCTCCCGGTTCGATTCCGAGCGAATCCACGTTCGGCCGATCGTTCAGTGGGTCGAACCCCGCGCCGGAACCGACGTCGATGCCTGGTTCGAGGTCAGGGCCAACGAGCTCGGAACTCTGGCACTGGACGGCGCAGGCATCCCACTCCGATTCACCGCGCTGCGACGCGCTGAGCGCACGCTCTACTTCGCCGGTGACGGCCTCGACGACGACACACCGTTTCGTCTCCGCCACCTCAGGGGGGAGCGGTGTTCACCCGGCTGGTAGCCGATCGAGAGTTCCGGTTCGTCCACCAGATCCTCGAACCGTCGATCAGTTGGCTGCTCGATCCACCTCAGCCCGTCAACGCTGAACCAGCCCCACCCGAGGCCGGCTGACCTCGGCGACACCGGCGACCGCGAATCTCCACGGTCGATCGGTCGCCTTGGAGATCCCGACCCTGGGACCACTCACGATCGGCTTCCCCTCGAGGAACACGTTCGTCGGGTGCCGCTCGAGACGCACTGCTCCCGGGCTCAACACGCTCGACCCGTCGTCCTGTCCGCTGATGCCGAGCGCAGCACAGAGCTTCCCCGGGCCTGAGCACAGGTCGACGTCCCGGTCGACGAGTGGGCGATGGCGTCGCATGGACACCAGACCTGCGGTTGGCATGAGTGCCCGCACCAACACCGCTGATGCCTCACCCTGAGGGGAGCACACGATGTTGGCGCACCAGTGCATGCCGTAGATCAGGTACACGTACAGAGTTCCCGGAGGTCCGTACATACTGGCGTTGCGCACGGTCGGTCCTCGAGCAGCGTGGGACGCAGGATCGCTCTCACCGTCGTACGCCTCGACCTCGACGATCACCCCGGCGCGATCGCCGCGGCGCAGAACCAAGCCCAGCAAGTCCGGCGCCACGTCGATCGCCGGCCGCGAGAGATCCGGGAGGCCGACAAGGGTCACGACTCGCTCGCTGTCAGTTCCGCAGATCTGCGCTCGTCGAACCGGTGAGGGCACCGATCCGGGCCTCGTCAGCGGCGAGGCGAGCAACGAATCGTTCACGTTGCGCTGCGACTGGGACCGCCCCGCCGCTGCCTGGCGTGGACCGTCCCCGCGCCGATCGTCCCGGCTCGAACAACGCAACCGCCTCGGCGCCGAGGTCCGGGTGCGTGCTGACCAGATCGGGGAGCGACGCCTCACCCGACAGTGCTCGTCGAACCAGCTCGCCCACCACCGCATGTGCGCGACGGAACGGCATGCCCCGCACAACGAGGTAGTCGGCAAGATCGGTGGCCACGGCGAAGGGCGAGTCGGCACCCGAGGCCATGGCATCGGTGTGGAAGGTCAACGTCGAGACCATGCCGTCGAGGGCCAACAGGGTGAGTCGGATGGTGTCGACCGAGTCGAACAGAGGCTCCTTGTCCTCCTGCAGATCCTTGTTGTAGGTGAGCGGGAGCCCCTTCAGTGTGGTGAGCAGCCCGGTCAGATTCCCCACCAGTCGCCCGGCCTTGCCTCGCGCCAGCTCGGCGATGTCGGGGTTCTTCTTCTGGGGCATCATCGAGGATCCGGTCGAGAAGCCGTCGTCCAGGCCGACGAAGCCGAACTCCTGGGAGGCCCAGAGAATGAACTCCTCTCCCATCCGGGAGAGGTGGATACCGAGCATCGCCAAGGCATACAGGCCATCGGCCACGAAGTCACGGTCGCTGACCGCGTCGAGCGAGTTCTCGAATCGTCCCCCGAACCCGAGCGCGGACGCCGTCTGATCGGGGTCGAGTGGCAGCGACGAACCAGCGAGCGCTCCCGCCCCGAGCGGGGACACGTCGGCTCGGCGGATGGCGTCGAGCAACCGGTCGATGTCGCGCGACAAGGCCCAGCCGTGCGCCATCAGGTGGTGGGCCAGCAGTACCGGCATGGCCTGCTGCAAGTGGGTGTAGCCGGGAAGGTACGCATCACCGTGGCGATCGGCCTGACCGAGCAGGGTGCGTTGGAAGTTCAGCACGAGTGAGGCCAGATCGGACAGTTCCGCCTTGGTCCAGAGCCGAAGATCGGTGGCCACCTGATCGTTGCGGCTTCGTCCGGTGTGCAGTTTCGCGCCAGCCGGGGCCAGTTCGGTGACACGACGTTCGACCGCGGTGTGAATGTCCTCGTCGGAGGCAACGAAGTCGAAGTTGCCCTGCTCCATGTCGTCCTCGACCTGGTCGAGGGCCGCCAAGATGGCATCACGCTCTGCATCGGCGACCAACCCGACCGAGGCCAACATCGTGATGTGCGCTCGGCTGCCCTCGATGTCCTGGCGATACAGCCGCCGGTCGAAGGGCAGCGAATCGTTCAGAGCCTGCAACGCCTCGGTGGGCCCGCCCTCGAATCGGCCGTGCCAGAGTGTCCGGCCCACTCAGACACCACGCTTCTTGGCCAAGGTACGCAGTCGCAGCGCGTGCAACTTGATGAAGCCCTCGGCGTCGGCCTGGTTGTAGGCGCCGCCATCGTCCTCGAACGTGGCGATCTTGGCATCGAACAACGAATCGGGGCTCTTGCGCCCGGCCACCTCGACGTTTCCCTTGTAGAGCTTGACCCGCACCGTGCCGTTCACCGATGACTGGGTGGCGTCGATCATGACCTGGAGCATCTTTCGCTCGGGGCTCCACCAATAGCCGTTGTAGATCATGCTTGCATAACGCGGCATGAGTTCGTCCTTGAGGTGGGCAACCTCGCGATCGAGCGTCAACGACTCGATCGCTCGATGGGCCCGCAGCATGATCGTTCCGCCCGGTGTCTCGTAGGCGCCACGGCTCTTGATGCCGACGTATCGGTTCTCGACGATGTCGAGCCTCCCCACGCCGTTGGCCCCACCGACCTCGTTCAGATGGGCGAGCACCTGAGCCGGACTCATCTCCCGGCCATCGATGGCGGTGATGTCGCCCCGGGTGTAGGTGAGCTCGAGGTAGGTGGGATCGTTGGGCGCCGCCTCGGGACTGACCGACCACCGCCACATCTCCGAGGGTGGTTCGGTCCATGGGTCCTCGAGCGGTCCACCCTCGTAGGAGATGTGCAGCAGGTTGGCGTCCATCGAGAAAGGCGACTTGGTGCCTCGCTTTTGTTCGATCGGGATGTTCCGCTCCTCGGCGTAGGTCATGAGTTTCTCGCGGCTGAGAAGATCCCATTCCCGCCACGGCGCAATGACCTTGATGTCCGGCGCCAACGCGTAGGCCCCCAGTTCGAAACGAACCTGGTCGTTGCCCTTGCCGGTGGCGCCGTGACTGACGGCATCCGCCCCGGTCTCGGCCGCCACCTCGACGAGTCGCTTGGCGATGAGCGGGCGGGCGATGGAGGTACCGAGCAGGTATTCACCTTCGTAGATCGTGTTGGCCCGGAACATCGGGAACACGAAATCGCGGACGAATTCCTCCCGCACGTCGTCGATGAAGATGTGTTCGGGCGCCACGCCCATGGCGAGTGCCTTCTGGCGTGCCGGCTCGAGCTCCTCGCCCTGTCCGAGATCGGCGGTGTAGGTGACGACCTCGCATCCATAGTGATCGCGTAGCCACTGGAGGATGACCGAGGTGTCGAGCCCGCCGGAGTAGGCAAGGACGACCCGGTTGATGTTGTGGTGTGCAGGCATGAGCGGGACTCCGAGAGAGAGGAAGGGAGGGAGGGAGAGAGAGGGGGACGGACGGCGGAAGCGACGACA
>JAHECQ010000321.1 GCA_024641625.1 Acidimicrobiales bacterium
CGGGCCCGGGCAATCGACGACAGGGCGAAGCCGCTCACCAGGAGGGCCATCATCTGCATTGCCGTCACGAAGTAGGCGTCGGTGATCGACACGCCTTCCAGCTGCGCCAGGTACTTGGCCATGTCCGGATTGCCCTCGAACATGGCGGCGACGTCGTTGCCGACCGCGCCGAAGATGATGCCGGTGATCAACAACCCGACGAACCAGGAAACGATCACTGCCCGTTGCAGCCGCACCGCCAAGGCCGTCGGCCCACGCAATCGAGTCGAGGCGGACGCCGGTCCTGGTCTCGGCCGCAACGATCCGCTCCCGAGATCGCGGCGGGTGGAGGCGGCGAACGCGAGGCCACACAGCAGGGTGGCGACGAACACATCCAGCAGCAGGGTCCACCACCGCACCCCGGCGAAGGCGCTGATGGCAAGTGTCCAGCCGAGCGGGGAGAACCACGAGATCGCCTGCTGACCGACGTCGCCGATAGCTCGAACGGCGAAGGCGATCCCCAGGACCGCCGCACCGAGGCCCAGCGCGCCCCGGTGGCTGGATGCCACCTGAGCGGCCACCGCTCCGAAGCCGGCGAACATCAGACCGCAGGCGGCGATGGCCGCAACCAGCGCAAGCGACCCATTGACCTCGTAACCCTGTGCTGCCAATCCCACGAAGCTCAGCACGGCGATGGTCAGGTTCATGGCGATCACGACGACCAGCGCGGCGGCCAAGGTGGCATGGCGCCCGACCACGCTCGACCGGAGCAGGTCGGTGCGCTCACTCTCCTCCTCGGCCCGTGTGTGGCGGGACACCATCATCAGGCTCATGAACGCGGCCACCAGCGCGCCCCACAGAAGCGTCTCGTTGACCAGCACCACCCCGAGGTTCGGGTCATCGAACCCGTTGCCCGGGCCGGCGAACACCACCAGTGCCGGATTTCCGCCCGCCACCTCGGCGTATTGTCGAATCTTCTCCGGGGTGTCGTACAGCGATCGAAGGCTCGCCCCCGAGAAGATCATCAGCGCCGTGCTCCCGGTGAGCCACGCCGCAATTCTCCAAAGGTCGCGATGGACGATGAACCGGATCAGGATGCCCAACCCGACGACGTCGTCGGATGCGGTCACGGGATGTCCCGGTGTTCGAGGTCAGGCGAATCGTCGTAGTGTCGGAGGAACAGCTCTTCGAGCGACGGCGGCTGACTGACCAGGGAACGTACGCCGAGGTGGCCGAGCTCGACGATGGCCGCGGCGAGATCGGGCGGCGCCACATCGAAGCTCACCTGGTTCCCTTCGATCTGCAGGTCATACAGACCGCGCACGTCGACGAGCCCCGAGGGCGAACCGTCCAGGGTGGCGACGACATGGGTACGGGTGAAGTGCCGAAGCTCGCCGAGCGTTCCCGACTCGACCGTCCGACCTTGTCGGATGAGGGTCACGCGATCGCACAATGCCTCTACCTCGGCGAGGATGTGGCTCGACAGCAGAATGGTCCGGCCCGCTTGTTTCGCCTCGACGATGCACTCCTGGAAGACGGCCGCCATCAACGGATCGAGGCCGGCCGTGGGCTCGTCGAGCAGGAGGAGTTCGGCATCGCTGGCCAGGGCGGCGACGAGGGCCACCTTCTGCCGGTTCCCCTTGGAGTAGGTGCGCGCCTTCTTGCGTGGATCGAGCAGGAAACGTTCGGTCAGCTCCTTGCGACGAACCGGATCGAGGCCCCCTCGTAGCCGCCCGAGGAGGTCGATGATCTCCCCACCGGTGAGCGTCGGCCAGAGCGTGGTGTCGCCGGGAACATAGGCGAGGCGTCGATGAAGACGCACGGCATCGGTCCAGGGATCGACACCGAAGAGCCGAGCTTGACCGCTGTCTCGACGCAGCAGTCCGAGAAGAATGCGCAGGGTGACGGTCTTGCCCGATCCGTTGGGCCCGAGGAATCCGTGCACCTGCCCCTCCGACACCGCGAGGTCCAAGCCATCGAGGGCCCTGACGTGGCCGAACGTCTTCACCAGCCGCTCGCAGGCGACGATCTCGGTCATCTGCTCAGCGGGCCGATCGCTGGGAGAGGTGCTCCAGCAGGAGCTCGTTCACCCGTTCGGGTTGTTCGTCACTGGCGAAGTGACCGACCCCCTCCAGCTCGACGAAGTGGTAGGGCGCGACGACGTGCATCCCGGTGGCCTCTGCTGCCGCCCGGCCGACGGAGGGATCCTCGTTGCCCCAGACATAGAGGGTGGGAACATCGATCGATCCGATCGGCGCCGCCAGGCTCGGCGTGGCGCGGTACCAGGCGAGTGCTGCCTCCATCGCCTGGTGCTCACCGAGCACCGAGAGGTAGTCCTCGACGGTCGGGGCGGGGACGCGACCCTCGAGCAGGAGTCGCCGCAGCCGTGCCGCGCCGTCGGCAAGGAGCAGGCTTGCCGTGTCCCCGTCGAGAAAGGCCCGATGATGCCGCGAGCGGTGACGTTGGTCGCCATCATCGCCGGCCAGGGATGCCGCGAAGGCAGCAGGGTGGGGGCGTGACAGGACCGCCAACGAACGAAGCCGCGTCGGATGCGCGAAGGCGGTGGCCCATGCCACCATCCCTCCCCAGTCGTGACCGACCAGATGAAAGGGCCGGCCGGCCGGCCCGCACGCGTCCGCCAGATCGACGACGTCTTGGACCAGGACGTCGAGCCCGTAGTTGGCCGGCTGCGCCGGGTCGGGTCGAACGCCCGCTGAATAGCCGCGCTGATCGGGCGCAACCGCCCGATAGCCGGCCTCGGCCAGAGCAGGAAGCTGGGTGCGCCAACTGTGGCGTGACTGGGGGAAGCCGTGGAGGAGCAAGACGAGCTCGCCGTCGGCCGGTCCTGCCTGCCACGTCGAGAACGACCGGCCGTCCTCGAACGCGACCAGCTGAGTGGTCAGATCCAACGACTTCGCCATGCCCCGACACTAGACCCCGCATGCGGCCGAGCGACGCACCGTGGTGCAGGTTCGTGCGTCGGATCAGACGGTCGTCTGTTGATTGTGCTCTTCGAGGAGATCGTTGCGATAGCTGTGGGTGCCGTCGAACCGCGACAGGAGGTAGGGCCCGCTGATCATGGGGTCGTGTCGGAGCGTCTCGTCCCGACAGGTCGGGAGCGTCTCGATGCGCAGATGGAACGGTGGCGTGACGAACAGGGGGGACGAGTACCGGTCGGTGTTGGGCTGGTTCACCACCCGGTGGGGGTTGGAGACCCAGCGGTCATTGGTCCAGATCGCCATCAGGTCGCCGATGTTGACCACGAAGTGGTCATCGGGAACAACGACGTCGACCCATTCCCCCGAACGCATCCGGACCTGGAGGCCGCCGACACCATCGTCGGCCAGGACGGTGATGGTGCCGTAGTCGGTGTGGGCTCCACAACCCAGCTGCCCGGGCTCGGGGGTGAGACGATCCATGGGGGGATAGTGGATGAGTCGAAGGTGGTACATGGTCTCACCGGGCTGGTTCTCGAAGAAGGTTCCCTCGAGGCCCAGGGCCAAGGCCAGGCTTCGCTGGACCCGGAGCGCGGTTTCGACCACGGCCGCCCGATAGCTGTCCCACGCGTCGCGAAATCCGGGGAGCTCCGGAAACTGATTCGGGCCATGAAGGGGTGTGCCGGCGATGACCTCCGGATGGTCGGGACCGTGTTCACCGCCGGTGTCGAGGGTTTCCTTCATGTCGCCGGCGAGCACATCCCCGATTCGCTCCTCGCCGGCGATGGCGCCCTCGAGGGTCTCGGAGGCGAAGCCCACGTAGCCCCGATGGCACGGGCTGTTGCCGATGGTGATCGCCTCCTTCTTCTCGAGGGGAAGGGCGAAGAAGGCCTTCATGGCATCGAAGAAGGCCTGCTTGACACTCGGGTCGACGCCGTGACCCTTGACGACGAAGAAGCCAGTCTCGCGCAGGGCAGCGTCGATGAGAGCAGCAGTGCTGGTTGCCTCGGTATTGGGCAGTGGTGTGCCGGTGGCAAATGGTGTGAGGTCGATGACAGGCAGGCTCAAGGGGAATCCTTCCGGGCAGTGGTTGGTCTCAGGTGATGCCACGTACGAACGGTACGCCAAGCGCCGACGGTGACCGGCTGGCCTTGGCCCGCAGCACGAGCGCAACAAGTGTCAACAGGTAGGGGAGGGCAAGGAAGAACTCATAGGGAACGGCCGACTCCGTGCCCTGCAGCCGCAGCTGCACGGCGTCGGACAGACCGAACAGGAATGCACCGGCCACCGCCGGTAGGGGCTTCCAGCCGGCGAACACCACGAGCGCCAACGCCACCCATCCACGGCCGGCGGTGACATTCTCGATGAAGAGACCGAGCGGTCCGCAGACGAGGGCCGCGCCGCCCAGGCCGGCGAAGGCACCCCCGATGAGCGTGGCCAACGTGCGGAACCGTTCGACCCCGTAGCCCAGGGCGTCGGCGGCCTCCGGCGATTCGCCGACGGCGTCGAGGGCAAGTCCGAAGGTGGTGCGCTCCAGCAGGAACCAGACCGCGGCCACGAGCACCACGGTGACCACGACGAGGGCCCACAGGCTGATTCGGTTGAGCCGTGGTGGTACCTGCCCGATCGAGTAGTTGCGCTGGAAGAGATAGGTGGTCATGAACGCTGCCAACAGGCTCAGCGCGATGCCACTCACGATCTGATTGGCACGGGCAACCACGACCAGACCGACCAGCACCGCTCCGGCAGCCATGCCAACGAGTGTGCCGGCCAAGAGCCCGATCCAGGGAGATCCGGTGGCTTCGGCCGCCGAGTAGGCGCCGAGCGCCCCGCTGATCATCATGCCCTCCACGCCGAGGTTGAGCACTCCACTGCGTTCACTCACGACGGCGCCCAGCGCGGCCAGGGCAACCGGTATTGCCAATCGGAGCGCGGCGCCGATGGTCGCGAGCGTGAAGATGGTCTGCACGTCTA
>JAHECQ010000322.1 GCA_024641625.1 Acidimicrobiales bacterium
TTCGATCTCGCAGACGAGTCACGGATGTCGTTGTCCTTCTACGGAAAGCGACCCGGACCAGGGTTCCGCCTCGACAAGCTGTCGATGCAGTTCTCGGTTCAGGAGACCGAATGGTCCGGCGACGTGCTCGAGGCGTACGAGCGACTCATTCTCGATGCCGTACGCGGCGACCACACGCTGTTCACCACGGCTGAAGGGGTGGAGCGATTGTGGGAGGTGTCCGAGGAGTTGCTCAGCGATCCGCCCCCGGTCCGCCCCTACGCCAAGGGGACCTGGGGACCCAATCAGATCCACCAGCTCATTGCGCCACACGCCTGGCGGCTGCCCTTCGAACGAACCTGGCGGACACGGTGAATCACCAGCCGAGCGGCGAGCGACCGGCCGGCAAACATCACCCTTCGCCGTTCGCCGGAGTGACCTCGACACCGGTACGTTCGACAATGAGCCCGTAATGCTCGGGGCGCCGATGCGCCGACAGGTTGAACATCGTGCGTCGGAGGTCATCGCCCAGTGCGAGGTCACAATCGTGGATGATCACTTCGTCGTCCTCCGAGGTGGTCTTGGCCACGATCTCCCCCGTCGGGGCAACGATGACCGAGTTACCGAACATGCGGAACCCGTCCTCGAATCCGGCCTTGGCTGTCTCGACCAGCCAGACCGAGTTCTGGTAGGCCATCGCCTGAGCCATGATGAGGTGCTGGTGCACTCGCTGCGCCGGCGGCTCGGGATAGTGCAGGTTCTCCGTCGGGGTGTTGAAGCCGAGCACGATGAGCTCCGCACCCTGGAGGCCGAGCACCCGAAAGGCCTCGGGCCAACGACGGTCGTTGCAGATGAGCATGCCGACCACGGCGCCCATGCATCGGTACGTCGGGAACCCCAGATTCCCGACCTCGAAGTAGCGCTTCTCGAGGTGCTGGAAGGGCGCCTCGGGCTTGTGGTCGGCGTGGCCGGGCAGGTGGATCTTGCGATACTTCCCGACGATCGAGCCATCGGGCGCCACCAGGATCGACGTGTTGAATCGTCGGGTCACTCCCTCGATCTCGGTGAGCTCGCCGAACCCGATGGTGAACCCGACCCCACACTCGCGCGCTGCCTCGAACAACGGCCGGGTCACCGTTGAGGGCATCGAGGACTCGAAGAAGCGGGCATCGACCTCTGCCTGGTCCTCGAACCACCAGCGGGGAAAGAAGGTGGTGAACGCAAGCTCGGGGAACACGATGAACTCTGCGCCGCGCCCAGCGGCGGTCCGCAACAGATCAACCAGGCGAACAACCGCCGACGACCGGCTGTCGTCGAGGTCGATGCCGCCGAGCTGTGCCGCTGCAATGGTCATTCGTCGCTTGGTCATGGGATTTCCTGTTCATCGCTCGAAGGGTTGCTCATCGTCTGAGCGGCGTGCCCCACGCCCCCATCTGTCGAATTTCCGGGACATCACGTCCGAGCGGGATGGCCGACGCGAGCCCGCCCCGATGGAGGAACCGTCCTCGCCCTCGCTCGGCGTGCAGCACACCGTCGTCGATGATGACATCGCCCCGCGACAGCACCGTGTCGGGCCACCCTCGCAACCTACGACCGGCGTAGGGCGTGTAGCCGACATTGTCGTGGATCATGTCATGGGTGATCTCGAGCTCTCGCTCGGGATCCCAGATCGCGAGGTCGGCATCGCTCCCGACGGCGATCGTGCCCTTCTTCGGGTAGAGGCCGTAGATCCTGGCGTGCTGGGTCGACGTGATGTCGACGAACTGGTTGGGGGTGAGCCGTCCCGATCCGACACCTTCGGTGTACAGCATCGGAAGGCGCAGCTCGAGACCAGGGACGCCGTTGGCGATCTCCTTGAAGGTGGTCTGCGCTCCGTTCGGTAACTTGCCGCTCGCGTCGAAGCGGAAGGGAGCGTGATCCGACGAGTACACCTGCAGCGTTCCGTCGAGCAGTCCCTCCCAACACGCCTCCTGTGACACCGCATCGCGGGGTGGGGGGCTGCAGCAGAACATGGCGCCGTCCAGGCCGCCTCGATCGAGATCGTCGCTGGTGAGGAACAGGTACTGCGGGCACGTCTCGCCGTACACCTTCAACCCCCGAGCTCGGGCCTGGCGGATCTGGTCGATGCCTTCGGGCGTCGAGACATGCACGATGAGCACGGGGGCATCGGCCAGCTCGCTCAAGGCGATCAGTCGATGGATCGCTTCGGCCTCGGCCCCCCGGGTATGGCACACGGCGTGATAGCGAGGCAACGTGTTGCCGTCGCCGACGACGCGATCGGACATCCATCCGATCATCCCGTGATTCTCGGCATGCACCATGGTGAGCGCTCCGTGAGAGCGGGCCACGGTCAGCACCTCGAGGATCTGCCGATCATCGACCATCAGCCGGTCGTAGGTCATGTAGAGCTTGAGTGATGCGACACCCCCTTCGATGGCACTCGGCAGGTGATCGGCGAGCGTCTCGGGCGTCGGATCGGCCACGATCAGATGGAACGCGTAGTCGATCACCGCTTTGGGTGCAGCCCGCTCGTGATACTCGGCGACCACCTGGGGAATCTGCATGCCGCGATGCTGAGCGGCGAAGGAGATCGTGGTGGTCGTTCCACCGAAGGCCGCCGAGACGGTCGCGCTGTGGAAGTCGTCGGCATTCATCACACCGGCGGCCGAGAGCTGCTCGATGTGTGTATGGCTGTCGATACCACCGGGGAGCACCAACTTGGAGGTGGCATCGATCTCTCGGTCTCCCGTGCCGGTGAACTTGCCCAGGGCGACGATCAACCCGTCGCTGATGGCGATGTCGGCATCGAACGTGTGCTCGGCCGTGACGACGGTGCCGTTGCGAATGACGAGGTCGAAGTCGGCCATGCGCAACGTTACGCGCAATCACCTAGCATCCGGCAATGGAACCTCTTCTGGTGCTCACGATCGGCCAGGCCCCGCGACACGACATCGCCGCCGAGCTCGCCGACGTGCTCGGGGACCGGCCGCTCGAGATCCGTGGCGCGCTCGATGGACTCACCCTGGCCGAGATCGCCGAGCTCACGCCGATCGAGGACGCCGACACCCTGCACACACATCTTCCTCCCAGCAGCGAAGCCCCGAACGGCAAGGACGTGAGGATTTCGAAGAAGGCCATCACCGACCGGATGGGTGCGTTGATCGACGGGGCCGGCGATCGCACCACCGTCGTTGCCTGCACCGGCCGGTTCCGTGGCCTGCCGGAACGGCCGAACCTGTTGTTCCCGTCACTGGTCCTCGATGGGCTCATCGACGCCACCCTGCCCGCCGGCCGTCGGCTCGGTGTGCTCGTGCCCGTCCCCGAACAGATCGAGCTCTTCCGACAACTCCGCGGGAGGCCCGATCGACCGGCGACGGTCGCCTCGGTCACCCCGGGCGGCGATCCCACCGAGGCTGCCGCAGTGCTGTCGGATGCGGAGGTCGATCTGATCGTGCTCGACTGCTTCGGCTACGACCGCACACTGATGAACGAGGTACGCCGTCTCACGGGACGCCCGGTGCTGTCCGCGGTTCGGGCAACCGCGCACCTCGCGGCCGAACTCCTGGGATGAGTCGCCTCCTGACGGCGGTCGATGTCGACAACCTGGCGATTGGCGCGTGGATCATCGGAACAGGCGGGGGCGGCAACCCGTACATCAATCACCTCAACGTCCAACGCCTTGCCGCAACCGGCCGGACCTTCGAGATGATCGACCCGAGCGAGCTGGCCGACGATGCCCGTGTGGCGGTGGTTTCCACCATGGGAGCGCCGGTCGTGATGCAGGAACGTCTCCAGGACAGCCGAGACGTGGCCCGGGCCATCGAGATCATGGCCGATTACGTCGGTCACGGTTTCGACGCAGTCATGGCCAACGAGATCGGTGGATCGAACGCGTTCCAGCCGCTCATGGCCGCCGCTCATCTCGGTATCCCGGTGGTCGATGCCGATGCCATGGGTCGCGCCTACCCCGAGGCGCAGATGACGAGCTTCTCCATCGCCGGGCTCCAGCCTTGGCCGTTGGCGCTGGTCGATCCACGAGGTATCGAGTCGGTCATCAGCCATGTGCCCACGTGGAAGTGGATGGAGCGAGCGAGCCGAGCGCTCACTGTCGAATGCGGCTCGATGGCCGCCACCTGCAAGGCTCCTCGCACCGGGGCCGAGGTCAAGCGATGGAGCGTCGCCCACTCGATGAGTTGGGCCATCGAAATCGGCGCCACCGTCCGTCGAGCTCGAACCGAGCACACCGATCCGATCCAAGCGGTGTGTGACGTTGCCTCAGGGGTCGAACTGTTCCGGGGCAAGATCGTCGATGTGGCCCGCCGGACCACCGGCGGCTTCCTCCGGGGCAGAGCCGAACTCGAGGGACTCGATCGCTGGAACGGGTGCAGGGTCGATCTCGACTTCCAGAACGAGTGGCTGGTCGCCTGGCTCGATGGTGTTCCGATCGCCACCGTCCCGCACCTGATCTGTCTGCTCGACGTCGTCTCGGGGGAAGCGATCGGCACCGAGACCGCTCGCTACGGACAGCGGGTTGCCCTCATCGGCATCGACGCCATCGAGCTGTTCAGCGACGAGCGTGGCCTGCGCTTCGTGGGGCCGAGCGCCATGGGCTACGACCTCGAACCGGTGGCTCCCGTGGCCATCGCCCGCCATCGAGCAGCGCAACCAGGGACCCACCGGTGAGACGGATCGGTATCGACGTCGGAGGAACGAACACCGATGCCGCGCTGGTCGAACACGGCAGGGTGGTCGAGGCCCTCAAGTCTCCGACCACCGACGATGTCCTGTCCGGCATTGCCGCTGCGTTGGCGGGTGTGTCCCACCACGACATCGACGCCGTGATCATCGGCACCACGCACTTCACCAACGCAATCGTTCAGCGGCGGCACCTCAACCGCGTCG
>JAHECQ010000323.1 GCA_024641625.1 Acidimicrobiales bacterium
GGTCGTCACCGAGCCGGCATCTGCTGCCCCCGCACCCGCTGCACCCGCACCCGCTGCACCACCATCCCCACCCGCCACACCTGCTCCTGCGCCTGCCCCTGTCCCGGTGCCGGGGCCATTGGTCCAGGCAGGTTCGCGCGACACCGTTGTGCCGCTGTCCAACATCCGCCTCCGTACCGGCGATCACATGGTGCGGTCCAAAGCGGTGGCGCCCCACACCCTGACCGCCATGGAGATCGACTATGAAGGCGTCGACACGGTCCGGAAGGCCCACGGTGAAGCCTTCAAGGCTCAGGAGGGGTTCTCGCTCACCTATCTGCCGTTCATCACTCGTGCAGTGGTCGACGCGCTGCGCGAGTATCCGCACCTGAATGCGTCTATCGGCGACGGTGAACTGGTCGTCCACAACTACGTCAATGTGGGTGTGGCCGTCGATCTCGATTTCCAGGGGCTGCTCGCCCCGGTCGTGCGTGATGCCGACGGCAAGCGCATGCGGACCATTGCCCGAGACATCTCCGACGTTGCCCGTCGAGCCCGGTCCAAACAGCTGTCACCCGACGATCTCGTCGGTGGCACCTTCACCCTCACCAACGCCGGCAGCTACGGCACGATGATGCAGTTCCCGATCATCAACCAGCCGCAGGTGGCCATCTTGTCAACCGATGCCGTCAAGCGGAAGCCGGTCGTCATCGAGGACGCCTTCGGCAACGAGGCCATCGCCATCCACTCGGTCGGAGTGCTGGCCATGGCGTGGGATCATCGGGCGATCGACGGTGCCTACGCAGCAGCCTTCCTTGCCCGGGTTCGAGAGATCATCGAGACCCGGGACTGGGAGGCCGAGTTGGCGTGACACCCTTCCGGGTGCGATGGCTCGGCCGAGTTCCCTACGACGAGGCCTGGGACCTTCAGCAGCAGCTGTTCCTCGGTTCTGCCGATCATCTGCTGCTGCTGGAACACCCTGCGGTCTACACCATGGGAGTCCGGGCACGGGAGGAGCATCTGCTCAAGCCGTCTTCCGAACTCGGTGCCGATCTGCGGCGGGTCAACCGCGGCGGTGACGTGACCTTCCACGGGCCGGGTCAGCTCGTCGGCTACCCCGTCATGACCGTTCCCGGCAGACGGGGTGGCGGGATGGCCGACACCGTGGCCTTCGTATCCACGATCGAGCAGATCCTCATCGACACGTTGGCCGATCTCGGATTGGTCGGAGAGCGCATGGCGGGGATGCCCGGCGTGTGGCTCGATCCGGGTACTCCGACCGAGCGCAAGATCGCAGCCGTTGGCGTCCGTCTGGGTCGCACTCGTTCGATGCACGGGTTCGCACTGAACGTCGACGTGGATCAACGGTGGTTCGATCAGATCATTCCGTGTGGCCTGGTCGGCAAGGCGGTCACTTCGTTGGCCGCCGAGGGTTTCGACCTGTCCATGCAACAGGTCGTCGACCTGGTCGCGGAACACGCGGCACGGCTGTTGGCGCCGGGGCGCATGATCGAGCGTCAGGACGTGGCGTGGCGGCAGTCCCCGACGGATCTGTCGCCGTTCTCGCGGGGTGAGGGCGCGGGCGAGGTCATCAAGCCGGAGCGAGGAACCCGCGTCCGGCTCGAGAGTCGCCGGTCCGCAGCCGGGGTGAGCGGTGGCCTCGATGCGGGGGCACGCAAGCCGGATTGGATGCGGGTGAAGCTCGAGACCGGGCCCGAGCTTCTCCGACTCAAGAAGCTCTCTCGCTCGCTGCAGCTGACCACGGTGTGCGAAGAGGCAGGATGTCCGAACATCTTCGAGTGCTGGAATGAGGGCACGGCCACCTTCATGCTGCTGGGAAATCGCTGCACCCGCGCCTGCGGCTTCTGCCTCATCGACACCCGCAAACCCTCAACGGTCGATCACGGTGAGCCCGAGCGCATCGCCGAGGCGGTGGCGACCATGGGCCTGTCGTTCGCAGTGTTGACCATGGTGGCGCGCGATGATCTGGAAGACGGGGGAGCGGGCATCGTGGCCCGTACGGTGGAAGCGATCCACGACCGTTCGCCCGGCGTCGGCGTCGAGGTGTTGATTTCGGATCTGAAGGGTTCGGCCGACGCATTGCAGATCGTGGGCAATGCCCGACCCGAGATCCTGAACCACAACATCGAGACAGTGGCTCGACTGCAGCGGGCGGTTCGTCCTTCCGCCGGGTACGCCCGAAGTCTCGGTGTGCTGTGCCGGGCCAAGCAGGCGGGTCTCACGACCAAGTCCGGGCTGATCGTCGGCATGGGTGAAACCTTCGACGAAGTGGTCGGGGCGTTGGCCGACCTTGCCGCAATCGGTGTCGACATCGTCACCATCGGACAGTACCTGCGGCCGACCACCAACCATCTGGCGGTCCATCGGTGGTGGTCTCCCGATGAGTTCGAACAACTCAAGCACATCGGCGAGCACGAGCTGGGAATCGCCCACGTCGAGTCGAGCCCACTGACTCGGTCGAGCCATCATGCCGGCTCGGCCGCCGCCGGCGTCCTGTCGAATCGAGTTCATTGATCGGCGGACGAGGGAGGGGTTGGGGCCCCAGGGCCGCAGGCTGCTAGGAAGGCGCAATGCAGGATTCAAGCCAGCCTGAACAGAACCCGACCGGATCTGCCCCCAAAGAGGTCGTGTCGAAGACCGCTCGCCCGGACCCACCACCGCGCGAGGAGTCGACCCGAGCCATGCACGAGCAGGCCGACCGTATCCGCAGCCAGATGGGTGGCCTCGACAAGATCGAGCGCATGCAGTCCGAGGGCGACCGCACGATCCGTCAGCACATCGAAGGACTGCTCGATCCCGACTCGTTCCGAGAGATCGGCACGTTCAGTCGATCGATCAGGCCCGAGATGCGCGCCTCCACGCCCGGTGACGGGAAGATCGGCGGCCATGGTCTCATCGATGGTCGCCCGGTCGCCATCTTCGGCGACGACATCACGGTCATGCGTGGGTCGAGTTCGGTCGTCGGCTCCCGCAAGGAGGAACGTCTGTTCGGCCGAGCGTTGGACATGGGCGTACCGATCGTGCACTTCGGGGAGACGGGTGGCGGACGCATCCCCGACCTGATGGGCTCGGAGGGCATCTCCGAAGGTGGTGGCCTCTTCGACATGGCCAGACGACGTCACCGCGTGCCCATGGCCACCGCCATCGTCGGCCAGTCCTTCGGTGGGTCGTCGTTCTTGTCGGCGTTGTCCGACTTCGTCGTCATGGTGCGGGGTTCGACCTTGGCCGTCACCTCACCCAAGGTCTTCGAGATCGCCACCGGCGAGGTGATCTCCTTCGAGGAAGTCGGCGGGGTCGATGTGCACGCCGAGAGGACCGGTCAGATCGACCTGGGCGTCGAGACCGACGAGGAAGCATACGACGCCATCCGTTGGTGGCTGTCGTACCTTCCGTCCAACGCGTGGCAACAAGCCGAGCGCACCGAGCCGATCGGCGACTTCGGCCCCGACGACGGACTGTCCTCGTTGGTGCCAACGGTGCGCAACATGGGGTACGACATGCGACGGGTCGTCGAACGCATCTGCGATCCCGGCACGGTGTTCGAGCTCCAGCCCATGTACGCGCCCAACGTGAGCTGTTCGTTTGCCCGCCTCAACGGGTTCTCGGTCGGCGTGGTGGCCAACAACCCCTTGTTCAACGCCGGGACACTCGACCCCGAGGCGTGTCAGAAGATCATCCGGATGATGGTCGTGTGTGATTCGTTCAACATCCCGGTGATCTTCCTGGTGGACACTCCGGGGTTCATGGTCGGGGCCCGCGTCGAGCACGACAAGATGCTCCACACCGGCATGCGCATGATGCACGCGCTGCAGAACGCCACGATGCCGACTCTGACGGTGTGTGTGCGCAAGGCGTTCGGATTGGCCTGGCAGGCCATGAACGGGTCGGGGATGCCGTCGAATGGCATCTACTGTTGGCCGGGCACCGAGATCGGATTCATGGACCCCGATGTCGGCGTCAACGTCGCCTTCGGATCCAAGCTCGATCGCATCGCCGATCCCGCCGAGCGCGAGGCAGAACGCAGGCGTCTCATCGCCGAAGTCGGCGAGGCCACCAACCCCTTGGAAGCGGCGGGCACGATGCGGATCGACGAGATGATCGACCCCTGTGACACGCGACGGATCCTGGCCGAGGACCTCGAACTCTTCGCCGGCCGCGAGGTTCCACCACCCCATGCACGTCCGCTGTCATATTGGCCCACGTGCTGAACGAGCGTCGTGCTCTTCATCCTGGTGGAACCGGGCAGTCCTGGCCCGGTCGCGCCCTTCGGTGGGTGGTGATGGGGACCTTGTCGGGTCTCGCTGCCGGTGTCGTCTCGTTCGTCTTCCTCGAAGGATTGGACCGGGCGATCGAGACCCGAACCGAGCACCCCTGGCTGTTCTGGCTCCTGCCGGTTGTCGGTCTCCTGCTCGGCCTCACTCATCACCACGTCGGGGGCACAGCGGTTGGGGGCAATGCGCTGCTGTTCGCCGAGATCGACACCCCGACCGAATTCCTGCCCAAGCGGATGGCGCCGATGGTGCTGGTCGGCACCTGGATCACCCATCTCTTCGGTGGCTCTGCCGGCCGCGAGGGCACTGCGCTCCAGATGTCGGGTGGCCTGACCGACAACTTGGCCCGGTGGCTGGGACTGGGCGGCCAGACACGCTCCAGATTGTTGGTCGTGTCGGTGGCCGCAGGGTTCGGATCGGTGTTCGGGATCCCGCTGGCGGGTACGGTGTTCGCGCTCGAGGTGCAGCCTCTGCGTACTGCCGGCCCGAGGTATCACTTCGGTGCGTCCTGGCGGGCGCTTCTGCCCGCGTTGTGTGCGGCGCTCGTCGGCGATCGGGTCGTGCGATTGCTCGGGCATCATCACGCCGTTCGACCAAC
>JAHECQ010000324.1 GCA_024641625.1 Acidimicrobiales bacterium
AAGCCACCGGTCAGCACCGACGATCCGGTCTTCCAAGAGGCTGAGGCCGGCATTCGTGACCAGATCAATCACTTCCTCTCCATTGGCGGCACTCGCTCTCCCGAGCACTTCCATCGTGAGTTGGGCAAGTTGGTGTGGGACTACATCGGAATGGCCCGCAATCGCAACGGGCTCGAGAAGGTCATCGGCGAGATCCGAGCCCTGCGCGATGAGTTCTGGAAGGACCTCCGGGTGCTCGGCACCAACGACACCCTCAACAGCTCCATCGAGAAGGCCGGTCGCGTGGCTGACTTCTTCGAGCTGGCCGAGCTCATGGCCCGCGACGCGCTCATCCGTGAGGAATCCTGCGGCGGACACTTCCGCGAGGAATACCAGGATCCCGATGGCGAGGCCTTGCGTAACGACGATGACTTCGCCCACGTCTCGGCGTGGGAGTGGCACGACGCCGACACCCCCCAGACCGAGCATCGCGAGCAGCTCGAGTTCGAGTACGTCAAGCTGACCCAACGGTCCTACAAGTGACCGGCCGTCGTCAGATCAGGAATCAGAGGAAAGAGAGCAACCCGACGTGAGCAAGATCCTCAATCTGACCCTGCAAGTTTGGCGCCAACCGGGCCCGAACAAACCGGGAACCTTCGAAACCTACCAAGCCAAGGGCATCTCCGACGATGCGTCCTTCCTCGAGATGCTCGACATCGTGAACGAGCGGCTGATCACCGACGGCAAGATCCCGATCGAGTTCCCCCACGACTGCCGCGAAGGCATTTGCGGAACGTGTGGCGTGATGATCAACGGACAGGCCCACGGACACGAGCGTGGGACGGCCACCTGTCAGCTCCACATGCGCAAGTTCAACGACGGTGACACCATCGTCATCGAGCCATGGCGGGCCAAGGCCTTCCCCGTGGTCCGTGATCTCGTCGTTGACCGCTCGCCACTCGACGCCGTCATCTCCGCCGGTGGGTTCATCACGGCGCCGACCGGGACCGCCAATGATGCCAACGACATCCGCATACCCAAGGAAGTCGCCGACTCGGCGATGGATGCGGCGGCGTGCATCGGGTGCGGGGCCTGCGTCGCGGCCTGCCCCAACTCGGCGGGCCAGCTGTTCACCTCGGCCAAGATCTGGCACCTCAACTCCTTGCCGCAGGGCCAGGCCGAGCGGTTCAAGCGCACCGAGGCCATGGTGGAGACCATGGAGCAGTTCTTCGGCTCGTGCACGAATCACGGCGAGTGCTCAGAAGCCTGCCCGAAGGAGATCAGCCTCGATTTCATCGCGTACATGAACCGCGACTACATCAAGGCCAAGGTCAAGAACCGCCGCATGGCCAGCCAGATCTGAGCCCGGGCCGAGCGCCCTCTGTCATGGACCCGTCAGCGCCCCCGCCCCTCGTGGTCACCGGGGGCGCCGGTTTCTTGGGCCGTCTCCTCATCGGTCAGGCTCTCGATCGTCATCCCGGTCGATCGGTCACCTCGATCGATCTCGTCGAACACCCGGTTGTCGACTCGATCGTGGCCGACATCGCGGCCTCACCCCAGGTACTCGCGCCGGTGCTCGCCGATGGCCCGGTCACCTTGGTGCACCTGGCCTCGGTGGTCAGCGCCGGAGCCGAAACGGACTGGACCGAAGCGTGTCGGGTGAACATCAACGGACTCATCAACCTGGTCGAGCAGTGTCGAGCCTCGGGGCATCGCCACACCGTGGTCTTCACCAGCAGCGTGGCCGTGTTCGGTGGCGAATTCACGGCGTCGCCTACCGGCGATCGCACCAAACAGACACCGATGTCCACCTACGGGATGACCAAGGCCGTGGGCGAGCTGATCATCGATGACGCCACTCGGAAGGGTTTCATCGATGGCCGCACCGCCCGCCTGCCGACGGTCATCATCCGGCCGGGGAAACCGAACCTCGCCGCGTCGAGCTTCTGCAGCGGCCTGTTTCGAGAACCTCTCCAGGGTTTGGAGTGTCCGTTACCCGTTCCCTCCACCACTCCGCTGGTGGTCATCAGCCCCCGAACGGCAGTCGATGGCCTCCTCCGGCTGACCGAGCTGGACGGCGCGACGCTGGGCCCGATGCGAGCGCTGGCCCTGCCCGGTCTGGCCGTCACCGTCGATGAGATGCTCGACACGCTCGAGGCCTTCGGCGGCGCCGCGGCGCGAGCCTTGGTCGACGAACGTCATGACGCCGGCATCGCGGCCATCGTCACCGGGTGGCCCGGCCAGTGGGACGACCAACGGGCCCGAGCGCTGGGCCTGCAGGCCGACATCGACCTGGGCTCCATCGTCCGGCAGTTCATCGACGACCACCTCGCTCCCTGATATCCCGTTGCGAGTAGGCGAGGATCCCGCTTGCCGCCGAGACTCGACAGGCTCGGGCGGAGCCGGACATCGGCAAGCTGGTCGCCTCAGACGACGAATCGGGCAGAGACCCCCTCAGCGAACAATTCGTACTGCCAGTATCCGCCGTCGACCGGGGCCATCGCCAGCCCCAGGGACATCCCCCGAAGCAGGCCAACCCCGACCGAACGGGGGTCGGCCGGCCCCCACCAGTGATGACGGATGGCCATGCCCTCGAACTCGAACGATGGATGATCACCCAACAACACTCCGTGGGCCATTCCGACCTGACGGTACCCGTCCACCAGAGGCACGGCCGGTCGCTGTTCGTCGGATCGTGTGTCGCCTGCCAACCCCTCGCCTGCCAACCCCTCGCCTGCCAACCCCTCGCCAGCCAACCTCTCGGGCATCGCACTCGACTCGAACTCGAAATCCCAGCCGAGCGGCACCCGATCCCCGACATCGGCTCGAAGCAACTGGTCGGGTTCATCCACTGCCAGGGCAAACGCCTCGAGTCCGTAACTCCAGTGCGCCTGTGGCGTCTCACAGTTGTGGTCAGCCCACAGACCGGTCGTGCGGATCTCCCAGCCGCGCTCGGGAAACGGCACCGCTTCGTCGATCAGCACCACTGGGCGTCGGCCCGAGCCAAGCACCACGGCAACGAACCAAGCTCGACGCTCGGCCGGTATGACACCCACAGCCAGTGAGACGGCCATCGGCGTACCGACCTCGTCCCGCCCCGCCAGATCGACGCGATGGCCTTCGCGCCACGAGATCTCCCCGGTGGCCTGCTGGCGTTCTTCGGGAAAGCGCATCGTTCGAACGTAGCCAGCGCGACGGCCACCACCACACCTCCCCGCCGCCGATGCTGCGCAACTCGATGCATCGTGCACCGACAGCCGAGAGAACACCCAAGGCCTCGGCTACCGTAACTGGCCTCATGCGTTATCTCAGCGACGAATGGCTGTCGGCGGCCGACAAGGCAATCAGCGGGTTGACCCCCGTGACGGACGACGTGGTAGTGGGATTCTCGGTCGACGACGGCCCGCACGGACCCCGGCGGTACTCGGTCCGCCTCGGGCCGGACCGAGTCGCCATCACCAATGGGCTCGACGCGGCAAAGGTCGTGTTGAACCTCGACTGGGACCTGGCCATCGACATCGCAACGGGTGCCGCCAGCGCGCAGCGCGCTTTTCTCGATGGTCGGCTGCGTTTGGGGGGCGACGTGAACACACTGCTGGGGAGCGGTCCGGCCTTGGCCGCCTACGATGATCGATTGGCCGCCCTTCGGGCCACCACCAACTTCGGGGGCCGCTGACATGTCCGACGCCCACCAGCCGGCGGTCCACCCCGACGTCGATCAGAGGTTGGCCGACGCCACCATCGTCGACGCAGCCAGGACTCTGGCCGATGACATCCTGTTCCCCCGTGCACTGGAAGTCGACACGTCCACTCGACTCCCGATCGAGAACCTCGAGCGCATCGCCGAAGCCGGGCTCTATGGATTGGTCGGGCCGAGGGCGATGGGGGGTGCCGGTGCCAACCATGCCACCCAGATGGCGGTCATCGAGGCGATGGCTGGTGGCTGCCTCAACACCGCCTTCGTGTGGACCCAACACCAGGGGGCGACGAACGCTGCGGTCAACTCCCCCGGCACGTCCCACGACGAATGGGCCGGCCGCCTCAGCTGCGGTGAGGCCAAGGGGGGCGTGGCGTTCGCCCATCTGCTTCGCCCGACTGCGGTGCTCACGGCCGAGCCGACCGAAGGAGGTTGGCTGCTCAGCGGCGTAGCCCCATGGGTCACCGGATGGGGCTACATCGACGTCGTGCTGACCGCCGCCCGTGTGGGGGCCTCCGACCAACCCGCAGCCGGCGGCGGCGACGTGGTCTGGTCACTCATCGACGCCACCGAGTCGGCCACCCTGCAAGCACGACCCCTCGTCCTCTCGGCGGTCAACGCCTCGGGAACGTTCGAGATCACCTACCATCGCCACTTCGTTCCGGCCCATCGCGTCACGTCGATCCAGCCCTATGACCTCTGGCGGGCCGAGTATCCGAAGGGTCTGCGCGGCAACGGGTCGCTCGGGCTCGGGATCGCCGAGCGGACCGCCAGACTGCTCGGCCCCTCGGTGTTCGACCAGGCGCTCCAAGCGGTCCGCCACGACCTCGACACCGCCACGGTCGAGCAACTGCCGGGGGCTCGGGGGCGCCTGGGCGCCCTCACGGTCAAGATGACGGCCGGCCTGGTCGCGGCCCAGGGTGGTCGCACCATCCTCGGAGACCACCACGGCCAACGACTGGCCCGAGAGGCCATCTTCCTGCTCATCCAGGGCCAAACGCCGGAGATTCGCGCCGCTCAACTGGCCGACCTCGCCCCCTGAGGCACCCCGAGCACCCCGAGCACCCCGAGTGAGGTTGCCGCTACCGGCCAACCGTGTGCAATTGACTGCGCAGGGTGAGGTGGGGCTGCACGCGGTTGGCCGGATTCGGCCCGTGGTCACACCTGGGACGGCTGTTGGTGCGGCCGTT
>JAHECQ010000325.1 GCA_024641625.1 Acidimicrobiales bacterium
CGTCGGTACCGACCACCAATGGAGCATCGGAGGCCCGGATCGTCGGGGTGACGACAACCGGGTCGTCGTCGAAGCGATCGCTGAGCTGTGCCGCACCGAAGCCGGCCGAGGCGAGGAGACCACCGGCAACGAAGGCCCCCAGGGCCCGCCATCCCCAACGTGACGGCGGCGGGGTGGCGGTCGCTGGACTCGGAACACCGACGACCGTGATCGGTGCTGTCGGAGGGCCGATGACGTGGGAAGTGCTGGATGGGCGCGCCGGTGGGCTCGATGGCGAGCGGTTCGTTTCGAAATCCCAGCTGTGATCAGTCACCGTGGTCCAGCGTACGCCACGCCCGGGATCCGCCGATCGTCAGGGCCAGGGCTATTGCTCCCGAATGGTCCCGACTCCGGTCACGTCGCGCCGGGCGGGAAAGCCTTCGCATCAGACAGTCCGGTCGGCCCGGGACATCGGCAGGCGAATGACGAACGTCGACCCGAGGCCGAGCTGTGACTGAACGGTGACCGAGCCGCCATGGCGCTCCACGACTCGACGGACGATGCTCAGTCCGAGTCCGCTGCCTGCGCCCTCGTCGCTCCCGCGCCAGAAACGTTCGAACACATCTTCGTGATGGGCGGGGTCGATGCCCGGTCCCTGATCGCTCACCCGCACTTCGGCCCAATTGGCCACTGCGCCGCTGGACACCTCGATCGTCGTCCTGGTGGGGGCCAGTCGTACGGCATTGGCCAGCAGGTTCCACAATGCCCGCCGAAGCGCAGGTTCGTCGCCCTTGACCAGCACCGCGTCGTCCGCCGGCACGGCCACGATCTCGAGGCCCCGCTCAGCGGCGGCGGCCGAGAACTCGTCGCAGGCCTGCTCGACCAGCTGGTTCAGATCCACGGTCGTCGCCGTCAGCTCGGGCACGCCGGTGCGCGCCTGTTCGAGCAGACCCTCGACCAGCTCGGACATGCGGATCGTGGATCGATGAGCGATCTCGACCGAACGGCGAAGATCCTCGTCGTCGCCTTCGAGGGCCAGCTCGAGGTTCGTACGAGCCACCGCCAGCGGGTTGCGCAACTCGTGCGAGGTCTCGTGCACGAATCGTCGCTGGTTCTCGAAGGCGTTCTGCAATCGATCGAGCATGTCGTCGAAGGTGTCCGCCAAGCCCTTCAGCTCGTCGGTCGGGCCACGGAGCCCGATGCGACGGTTCAAGTCGGTGGCCGTGATCTCGCGAGCCACCCGATCCATCTGGTCGATGGGCTTCAACACCCAGCCCGAGAGCAGCCATCCCGTGGCAAAGCTGATGACGAACAGGACGACCAGGCCGGCGAACGCCGCTCGTCGAAGTTCATCCAACGCCTGCCGGTACGCATCGAGTTCGATGCGTTCGACGGCATAGATCTGAATGTCGTTCTGAAACAGGACGTCGACGTCGGTGACGAACTCCCGGCCGGTGATGGAGTCCCGCAACACCAAGGGTTTGGCAACCAGTTCCGGCTCGTCCAGCTGACGAACCTGCCACAGGTAGATACCTCCGACCAGGAACGAGCCGGCGGCGAAGACCATCAACGCCAGCCCGAGCGACAGCCGAAAGCGAATCGATTGCAGCCATCCGAACCTCACGTGAATTCCCGTAGGCGATAGCCACGCCCGATGACCGTCTCGATGACGTCGGAGCCATCACGGCCTGCGGCGACACCCAGCTTCCGGCGCAACGTCCCCACGGTGACCCTCACGGTATTGGTGAAGGGGTCGGCCATCTCGTCCCAGACGTGTTCGAGCAATCGTTCCTGACTGAGCACCTCCCCGCGATGCATCATGAAGTAGCGCAGGAGGGCGAACTCCTTGTTGGTCAGCTCGAGTGGGTCATCGGCCCACTGGGCCCGGACGCGAGCATCGTCGAGCACCAGGTCGCCGTTTCGCAACACCGTGTCGGAGCCTCGGGCCTCCCGTCGCAGCAACGTCCTCACCCTGGCCGACAGCTCGGCCAAGGCGAAGGGCTTGACGAGATAGTCATCGGCACCGTCATCGAGCCCCGAGACCCGATCGGACACCGTGTCCCTCGCCGTCACCATCAGCACCCGGGTTCGCGGATCGAAGCGATCATCGGTCCGGATCAACCGACAGACTTCGCGACCATCGATATCGGGCAGGGTCAGATCGAGCGACACCAGGTCGTACTCGTTGATCAGCAAACGATCGATGGCACCCTGACCATTTGCGGCCACATCGACGGCGTACCCTTCCCGACGGAGCGCAACCGCTATCGCCTCGGCCAGCTCCCGTTCATCGTCAACCACGAGAATTCGCACCGGTCCCCAACGTAGTGGAGATCCATGACCGACCAACCAGCACCCACGTTCCAGACCGCAGCTGCAGAGCTCGAACAAGTCTTGTTCCAGGTGAAGCGAGTCATCGTCGGCCAAGATCACATGGTCGAGCGGCTCCTCGTCGCCCTCTTGGCTCGTGGTCACATCCTCCTCGAAGGACTGCCCGGGGTGGCCAAGACACTGGCGGTGTCGACGCTGGCCCAAGCGATCGGGGGATCGTTCGTGCGGCTCCAGTTCACACCCGACCTCCTTCCCTCGGACCTCGTGGGTACCCGTATCTGGCGAGCGTCATCTGAGACCTTCGACATCGAGTGGGGCCCGGTCTTCGCCAATCTCGTGCTGACCGACGAGATCAACCGCGCACCGGCGAAAGTGCAATCGGCCCTCCTCGAGGTCATGGCCGAACGGCAGGTCTCCCTGGGCGGCCAGACTCGTTCGCTCCCTCAACCATTCCTCGTTCTGGCCACCCAGAACCCGATCGAGTCCGAAGGTGTCTACACGCTGCCCGAGGCACAGCGCGACCGGTTCCTCATGAAGGTCATCGTCCCCTACCCTTCCCCGGCCGAGGAATTCGAGATCGTTCGTCGGGTCGGCGTCAGCCCTCCTCATGCCGAGCCCGCCATCGATCTGGCCGAACTCGAGCGTCTTCAGCAGCTCTGCGACCACGTCTACGTCGACGGCGCCGTCACCCAGTACGCGGTCGATCTCGTCATGGCCACACGCGAGCCCGCGTTGCGAGGACTGCCGGAACTGGCCCAGTACATCGAGTTCGGTGTCAGCCCCCGCGCCACCCTGGGACTGGTGGCCGCCGGACGAGCACTCGCGCTGCTCAAGGGACGGGACTACGTCGTGCCCCAGGATGTCTTCGACGTGGCGCGTGACGTGCTCCGTCACCGGGTGATGCTCAGCTATGAGGCGTTGGCCAAAGGATTGTCGGCCGACGATCTGCTCAACCGCCTGCTCGCCATCGTGCCCGCGGCAGCGGTGTCGCCGCGATCTGCCGATCGTCCCGGACCCACCGGCTACGCTCCTGCTCCGAACGGCGCGCCGGATCTCAGCTACCCGCCGCCCGGCACGGCCGGCCCGACCGGCATGACCGGCACGACCGATACCGTCGGAACGTTCGAACATGCGGCGACCACCGACCTCAATCTTCCCCCGATACCCCCGATCACCGGGGACTGACGCTCGTGGCAACACCCGCTGCTTCGGCCACGAGCGATCCCTTCGGCGACCGATTCACGTCGCCGTTCTCTTCCCGATCCCGAGAGCTGCTTCGGCGGCTCGAGCTCGACATCACCATCCGTCTCGACGGTCTACTCCAAGGTGATCATCGTGGCCTCGTTCCCGGGCACGGCTCGGAACCGGGCGAGACGAGGGCATACGCGCCGGGCGACGACGTCCGCCGCATCGACTGGAACGTCACCGCTCGGTTGTCAGAGCCCCACGTCCGTCAGAGCATCGCCGAACGCGAACTCGAGACGTGGCTCGTCGTCGACCGATCGGCGCGCATCGACTTCGGCACTGCGCTCTGCGAGAAGCGCGATCTCGTCCTGGCAGCAGCCGCGGCCGCCGGCTTCTTGACCAACCGAGACGGTAACCGCATCGGCGCCGTTCTCGCCGGCGGATCGGATGCCACCGTCGGCCCGCCGCTGACCACGGTGCCGGCGCGAGGTTCGCGCCGGCACCTCATGCAACTGCTCCACACGATCGCCGAGACCCCTCGCCTCGAGAGCACCGGACGAACCGACCTCGGCACCATGCTCGCCAACGTCGGGGCGGTCGCCCGACGGCGCGGCCTCATCGTGGTGGTCTCGGATTTCTGGGTGCAGGACGGGTGGCTCGACCCACTTCGGGTGCTCGCCACCCGCCACGAGGTGCTGGCCGTCGAGGTCGTCGATCAGCGCGAGCTCGAGCTACCGAACGTCGGCCTGCTGCCCGTGGTCGATCCGGCGACCGGAGCGCGGCACGAAGTTCCGACCCACAAGGCAAAGGTCCGCCGGGCGTACGCCGAGGCTGCAACCGCTCGCCGGGATGCCCTGGCGGACAACCTTCGGTCGGCTCGGGTCGATCATCTGGTGCTGCGTACCGATCGACCCTGGCTCGAGGACCTCCTCGGGTTCATGATGCAGCGACGCAGCCGCCTCATCGGCCCGGGCGGAGGGAGACGATGACCGATCTCAGCTTTCTGGAGCCGACCCGACTCTGGTTGTTCGCTGCAGTGCTCGTCGTGCTCGGCCTCTACCTGGTGCTGTTGCGACAACGGCGTTCCTACGCTGCTCGACTGTCCTCGGCCGAGCTACTCGATTCGATTCTGCCCAAACGCTCGGGGTGGCGACGCCACGCAACTGCTGCCGCCTTCCTCGTGGCCCTCAGCATCTTCACTGCTGCATTCGCCCGTCCGGCAGCGCCCGTCAAGGTGCCACGCGAACGCGCCACCATCATCGTCGCCATCGACGTGTCGCTCTCGATGGCAGCCGAGGACGTCGACCCCAATCGGCTCGCTGCCGCACAGCTGGCCGCCAACCGCTTCGTCGACGAGCTTCCCT